>USQH01000019.1 GCA_900556765.1 uncultured Oscillospiraceae bacterium | reverse complement strand
CTCAGCAGGCCAAAGAAAAATACACACTCGAGCGCTGCATTTTTACCGTTGCCGAAACCAACACCTTGTTCTCGACCAACACTATGGTCGAGAACTACACCCTGGCCACCGCCGCCCAGCAGTATGCCGAGCAAACGGCCGATGCCAACAGCGGCCTTGCTCTATGGGTCAACGGTGCATATACGCTGTATTCCAACCTGCCCACGGCATTGCCGCGTGCTGTGCAAATGCAGGCCGTTTCCAATGGAGCTGACCACTGGCAGCTGGCTCACTGCGCGGGGCACTGGTATCTGCTGTTGTCCCAGCCATTGGATGTTCCCGGCGTGCAGGCAGACATGCTCTGCTCCTACGATGTCACCAGCGTGTTTGCCACGCGCAACGCCCAGCTGCGGGCCTGGCTGGCGGCTTCAACCGCTTTGCTGGCACTGGGCGGCGCGGCGGCAGTTCTCTTCAGCCGCCTCGTCACCCGGCCGCTGACCACCCTGCAATCTGCCAGTGAGAAGATTGCTGCCGGGCAGTATACTGAACGCACCCAGGTGCAGACCAACGATGAGATCGGTGTACTGAGCCGCAGTTTTGACGCTATGGCTGCTGCGGTAGAGACTAAAATTGGCGAGATGGACGAAACGCTGCAAAGCCAAAAAGACTTCATTGCAGCCTTCACTCATGAGGTCAAGACCCCCATGACTGCCATGCTTGGTTATGCCGACCTGATGCGTGCCGCGCCTGACGACGCAGACTTGCAGCGGGAATCTGCCAACTACATCTACCACGAGACCCGCCGGTTGGAGGAGCTCAGCCGCCGTCTGCTGGCCCTGATGGGCTTAGACGCCGCTGACCGCCTGACGCCGGAACCTGTCAGCGACCGCAGCCTGCTGAATCAAGTAGTGCGCAGCCTGCCCCAGGGCAGCACACCCGTGCCGCGCATCATCGCCTGCGATTGCGCCGTGCAGGTGGACCGCGCCCTCTGGGTGGATATGCTACGCAATCTGACCATCAACGCCCAGCGCGCCTGCAAGGGCATTGCGGGGGCGGCCATCACACTGCGCTGCCAGCAGCAGGGGAGCACCGCCGTTTTCACAGTGGCCGATACCGGCTGCGGCATCCCTGCCGCCGACCTGCCCCGCGTGACCGAAGCCTTTTATATGGTGGACAAGTCCCGCAGCCGTGCCGATGGTGGCAGCGGCATCGGGCTGGCGCTGTGCACCCGAATCGCCCAGGCCCACGGCACCCAATTACAAATCGACAGCACCGAGGGTGTGGGTACGACCGTGACCGTATCCGTACCTATCCTTAGCCCTGATGATTTGCCTGCCGCCGATGCAGACGGAAAGGAGCAGCCATGAAAAAATATCGCCTTCCACTGACCTGTGCGCTGGTGGTCCTCCTCAGCCTGGCGCTGCCTTTCGCTGTTTTTTCGCTGTGGGACAAAGCACTTCTCTCCGCCCCGCACAGCCAGACGGCCGCTCAGGGCCTGTCCGCCGAAGCCCGCGCCAATTCCACTGCCTGCACGCTGTACGCCTGCAGCCATGTACTGAACGTCCCGCTGGGCTACAACAGCGGCAGCGAACCCCCCTGGGCGCAGACCGCCATCGATGACGCCACGCTGGACCGTGCTCGCAGTGCCCTGCGCGCCCTTCACGATGCCGGGCTGCTGACCGACGTCCAACTTGCCAAAGCCCTGGCCGTCTGCACCCAAAACGACAAAGCCACCAACTGGAACACCGCCACCTCTCCCGGCGGCCTGACACAGGTAAGCTGCAATGTCATAGAAAATTTTGATGATGAATCGCCTAATTCGTACAGCAGCTTTGCATTGAACCTGATTCTGACAAGCGCTGACGCCCCGGTCTATTTCAACTACCAGGACGGCCAGGATACCACCCACCTTATCGCGGACACCGCCTACCTGCAAAAGTACAGCACCCTTTTGGGGCTGGATTCCTTTGCCGATTGGCAGTACCCGGATTGGAGAGCCGCCGTACGGGATTTCGGCGTCGCCGCCTACAGCGAGACCGCACAGCTCTACCTCACCGCCAACTGCCGCTATGGCATCACCCTCTCCGCCGCCAGCATGACCCCGCAGGACTATGCTGATCTTGACGCCCTCTACGCTAAAGGAGACGCCCCATGAAAAAGCTACTCCCCCTCGCCGCCGCACTGACCTTTACGTTAACCGCCTGTACCGCCCCTACATCTGATACTCTACCAGCCGCGCCGGAAGAATCTACCACCACCCAAGACGTCGGCAGTGGGGAAGTGCGCATGCTAAGCGCCGCGGACGGCGGGATCTACTATCAGACTTTTGCCGACAGTGAGGTCAACCACGAGGTCGACATTGGCCGCAATCTTGTCTATGCGGTCGAGGAAACCACTGGCCTGGCCCGCCCGGCCTGCAATGTACCCGGCTGCACCCACGACAGTGATGCCTGCCCAGCCTACATCCAAGGCTCGGCCACTTGTTATGCCGATGGCAGCGAGGTCTATCTCTACATCTGCCTATATAAAGAAGCGGAAGATACAACCGTTTTCCGCTTAGAGAAAATCAACGCGGACCATACCCAACGTACCTGCCTTGCAGATGATTTACCGTTTGGATGGGTACAGCCTATCGGTATGGCGGCGGATGACACGCACCTTTATTTCTTAACCACTGACAACTACAGCAACTCCACCATGTCCGCCATGCTGCTGGCCGTTTCTAAAGCAACCGGCGATATGCAGACGCTTTACCAGCTGGACGGTCTTGAAAATGGGCGCGGCAGCACGGGGCAAGTTACTTTCGTCAATCTGGTCGGTGCCAGCGGCTGCCAGCTGTATTTTACCCATTCCGAAACTAACCCCGATCCTAATAAGTATTATAATTCCGCGGTGCAGGTTTGGTGTTATGACCTTGCCGCCAACCAGTGCACCGCCGCCCAACGGTACGAGGTCGATGATGGCACCATCGTCACCCCACCGCAGGAAGTCCACGATGATTACGGCAACACCTACACAAACAGCGGTGTCATCAGCCACAGCCACCTCTATTACACCCTGACCGGCTACTACGGGTCTTTCAGCAGCGGCATTGCCGAATGCGACAACGAGCACGGCACCGCCGCCGTGCTGGATGCAGCCACCGGGCAGCGCACCGTGCTTGCCGAAAACCTGCCCACTACCACCGCCGAGTACGAGGCAAACTACAGCGTCGCGCGTTATCACGATGGCTGGCTGCTGACGGTGGACGAATGGGGCCGCGGTTCTGACGGCATAGGCACCGGCGATGGCACCAGCGCACAATATTTCTGCGATGGCAGCGGCCAGATGACCCTCATCCCGCAAAAGCGTTATGCCGAGGGCAAGGGTGTACAGAACATCCAGATTTTGGACATCCAGAACGGCCAGGTGCTGGTCATCTACGATGAACAGATTGACACCCGACAGGGCATTGACAAATCCGGCACAGCCTACACCTACACGCCAGTCTGGCGCCTGTACGGCGTCATGCCGCTGGAAGACCTGCTTGCCGGCAGCATCGATTTCACTCCCTTGCAGTTCATTTCCTGAGCATTGACAGCATTGACGCAGACAACTCAACAAAATTTGCCGTCTTTTGCTTGCATATTTTCCCGTTTTGGCGTATAGTAAGGGCAGTATTCTGACAGGGAGAAGCAAACACTATGGCCAAAATTCACCGCAACGATATGCCCGTCCAGCACCCCACCCAAACCATCACCCTGCCCAAAGAGCCGGAACCTGCTGCCCCTAAGGCTACCGCACCCCAGTTCTACGACCAGGACAAGGACGCCGACTACGAGGCCCCGCACCCGGCCAAAGGCAAGGGAAGCGCCGCGAAAGCGGGCAAAGCCAAAAGTAAAAAGGATCTGGCCTACACCATCGCCATGGTGGTTTTTGCGGCCATCTTCCTGGTCAGCGGCGGGCTGCTGGTCAAGCGCTTTTTCGACGATAAAAAGACCGAGAACGAGTTTTCCGACCTGCAATCGATGATCGATACCTCCGCCACGCCGGAACCGGCCGCAGCGGGGGAAAACGTCAACCCCAACGGTGCCAAGTTTGCCGCGCTGAAAGATAAGAACGCTGACTTCATCGGCTGGATTTCCATTGACGGCACAAACATCGACTATCCCGTAATGCAGACGGTTGACAACCCGAATTACTACTTGAAACACAGCTTTGAAAAGCAGTACAGTGATTACGGCGTGCCCTATGTGCAGGAAAACTGCGACCTCGGTTTATCCGACAACTGCGTAATTTACGGCCACCACATGAACAACGGCAGTATGTTTGCCGATCTCTGCAAGTATGCCGACGAAGATTTTTACAGGCAGCACAAAACAATCCGATTTGATACGCTTTCGGATTTTGGCGAGTATGAAATTGTGGCGGCGTTCAAGACCGCCGCCTATTCCGAGCAAGGGTTCAAGTATTACCACTTTGTCAATGCGGACAGCGCGGAGGATTTCGACGCCTATATCGCAAAATGCAAGGAGCTTGCTTTATACGATACGGGCGTTTCTGCCGAATACGGCGATAAGCTGATTACGCTTTCCACCTGCGAATACAGCCGTCAAAACGGCAGAATGGTCGTTGTTGCAAAACAGGTTATTCCTCCCGCCGTGGAGGTGGACGGCGATGAAACCTAAAAAATATGTTGTTTCGCTTTCTGGCGGCAAGGATTCGACGGCTATGCTTTTGCGGCTATTGGAAGAACAGCGCCCGGTTGATCTGATTATCTTCTGTGATACCGGGCTTGAATTCCCGCAGATGTATGAACACCTGAACCGTTTGGAGGCATATATCGGCAGACCGATTATCCGTCTGAAAGCAGAACACGATTTTGAATACTACTTTTACGATTACACCCCAAAAAGAAAAAATCCTGCTCTTTCAAAATACCGGGGAATGAGTTGGGCAGGCCCCCGCAACCGCTGGTGTACGGGTATTCTCAAAACCCGTGTCATTGACGCTTATCTCCGTGATCTGAAAGAACAGTATGAAATTATGGAGTATGTGGGTATTGCCGCAGACGAAACCCAACGCATAAAAACTGCCTGCTATCCTCTTGTGGAATGGGGAATGTCCGAAAAGGACTGCCTTGATTATTGCTATGCAAGAGGTTTTGATTGGGGCGGTTTATATCGTATTTTCAGCCGTGTTTCCTGCTGGTGCTGCCCGCTCCAAAGTTTAGAAGAACTGCGGAAGCTATATCGGTATTTCCCAGATTTATGGCGGCAACTTGAAGAATGGGACGAAAGCACTTGGAGGACTTTTATCAAAAATTATTCTGTCCGTCAGCTTGCCGCCCGGTTTGTCTTTGAAGCTAAATGGCAGGCCGCAGGCGGCAATATCCGAAGCAAAGCGTTTCACGCTGCTTTACGGAAAGAATTATCCCGGCTCGGATCGGAGGTGACGCTATGCCGGACATCAAAACAAAAAATGTTGTCAAAGGAACAGTAAAAACGATTGATAAATCGGCGGTTGCCGCAGAGCGGATGAAAGATGCCTATATCCGCACAAAGGACAAAGCGGAGCACGGCGTTTATTCTGCAGAGGGTTCAGCCGAAGAATATGCCGCAGACCGTATTTCCGGCTGTGCTGATACCGTCACCCGTGAGGCTGTTCGGCAGTTTGACAAACAAGGCCGCCGTGGGGTTCAATCTACCAAAAACAATATCTCCAAAGCAAAAGAGCATTTTCGGCAGCGGCAGGCTCAAAAATCCATTAAGACGCTGGAGCGTGGCGAAAAAACGATCAAGCAGACGGCAAAATCCACGGGTAAATCTACAATTAAAACGGCAAAGGGTTCAGTTAAGACCGCACAGAAAACGGTTAAGACTGCCGAACAGACCGCCCGAACTGCGATTAAAACGAGTGAACAGGCAGCGAAAGTCGCTCAAAAAACCGCACAGGCTTCGGCTAAAGCGGCAAGGACGGCAGCACAGGCGGCGAAAGCCACCGCCAAAGCGACCGTTGCCACGATAAAGGCGGCAGCCAAAGCCACGGTTGCGGCGGTCAAGGCGATTATAGCCGGAACAAAGGCCTTGATTTCCGCTATCGCCGCCGGCGGTTGGGTTGCCGTTGTGATTATCATTGTGGTATGCCTGATTGCCTTGATTGTCGGCTCGTGTTTCGGTATCTTTTTTTCGGGCGAGGATTCGGGAAGCAGTATGACAATGCAAAGCGTGGTACAGGAAATCAACACCGATTACCAAACGCAGCTTGACACCACCAAAACGAATATCTCCTATGATGTTTTGGAAATGTCCGGCTCCCGTGCCGTCTGGCCGGAGGTTTTGGCTGTTTATGCGGTTAAGACTACTACCGATCCGAATAATCCGCAGGATGTCGCCACTATGGACGCTTCAAAAAAAGCGATTCTAAAAGATATATTCTGGCAGATGAATACCATATCCTCACGAACCGAAACAAAGACCGAGGAAATTATCACCGAAACGGATGACGGTCACGGCAATATTGTTGAAACGAAAACGACGGTCACACGGACTTATCTGTATATATCGGTGGCTCATAAGACCGCCGGAGAAATGGCAGATAAATTCGGATTCAATGCAGATCAGCGCAAGCAGCTTGCGGAACTTCTTGCCGAAGAAAACCGCAGTATGTGGAGCGCGGTTCTTTATGGCATTTACACCGAGGACGGACAAATTGTTTCCGTTGCTCTCTCGCAGATTGGCAATGTGGGCGGTCAGCCGTATTGGAGTTGGTATGGCTTTGACAGCCGTGTGGAATGGTGCGCCTGTTTTGTTTCGTGGGCGGCGAATGAGTGCGGGTATATTGATAGTGGTATTATCCCGAAATTTGCAGGCTGCACAAACGGCGTGCAATGGTTTAAGGATAGAGGTCAATGGATTGACAACAGCGCCACGCCGTCGCCGGGTATGATTATCTTTTTCGATTGGAACAACAAGGGTTCGTCCGGTCCGCAGGACGGGCTATCCGACCATGTAGGAATTGTCGAACGAGTTGAGGACGGAATTATTTATACCATAGAGGGCAATTCCGGGGATTCCTGCCGGGAAAATCATTATGCCGTAGGGCATTATGAATTCCTCGGTTACGGAGTGCCTGCGTATTAAAAAATCAACCGCCTTTTTTGGGGCGGTTGGTACATAATTATCAGGAAACAAAACGCAGACTATATTTCTTAACTTTTATGTGTTAAAATATACGATACGGCAGTAAAGGAACGCTATTGAGGAATTAAAAACAGTGAAAAAATAAATTTTCAATCTACTATCTAAAATGCATCCGAAATTCTTTTTTTCGTGTTATAGATTATTGAGAGAGTGTCTTATAATTTAGGAGGTCGTATGAGTAAAGAAATTGAAAAAATGACCGCCATTTATGAAAAGCATAAAAACACAATGTATGCAGTCGCATTGAAAATATTAAAAAATCCGCAGGACGCAGAGGACGCAGTACATAATACAATCCCCCCGATTATGCGAAATTTAGATGCGATAAAAGATGTTGACAGCAAAGATTGTATATATTATGTGACAATGGCGGTAAAACATATGTCGTTTAATATGATACGGGACAGACATATTCAAACGGTCTCCTTGTCAGACATTGAGTATGAATTTGCAAGTGATGAAAGCATTGCTGAAAGTGTTATTATAGACGAAAGCTGTAAAATCATCTATCAGAATATAAAAAGTATGCCTGCCGAATATCGGGATGTGCTAATCCTCCATTTGTATTACGAATTATCCACATCGCAGATTTCGGATTTTCTGAACAGAAAGCACGGCACCGTAAAATCACAACTCACTCGTGGAAAAAAGCTGCTGAAAGCTCGATTAAAGGAGGATGGATATGAACGATAAAAAAATCAAAGAAGCAATGAAACAGTATATCGAAACACAGGCTGATAATATTTCGTCTGAATCAGAAGAAAAGCACGACCTTACTTCTCTTGACGAAAAGGTTTATGCAATGCTCGGCACAAATCAAAACAAGCACAAAACGGCTGCTGTATGGTCTTTTAGAAAGATAAGCGCGTTAGCTGCCACTTTTGTTTTGATTATCAGTTTAAGCATTACTGCTGTATTTGTTCTCAATAAAGAACCGGAACATATAGTTCAAGAAGTGATTTATTCAATCACTATTTCATACGAAAATGAGCAATACGGTTATTTTTCAAATCGCTTGGTTATTGACAAATACGGACTTAACAATATTTCGGACTTAAAACAGAACCCGGATTTATTTACGGGAATTTTAACCGAAACGGACATTATACAGACAGATAGCGTGATCGACAAAGACAGTCTCATCGGAGCCAAGATATATCCATATAGTGACGAGGTTATCATTTTGCAGGGCGATGGGCAATTTTACTATTTTGAAAAAATAGTAACTGATTAACAATATGAAATCAGCACCGCAAAGCAGGCAGTTTTCTTTTGAAAAATGCCTGCTTTTTTGCATCCGATATTTCGCCTTTTGTGTTTATATAAGTAAGGCATGAAAGCCTAAAACAAATTATGAAAGGATGCAAAACTTATGAAAAAGACCATTTTTACGCTCTCGCTCTTGCTGATCGCAGCTACCCTTATTTTTACGGGCTGTTCTTCCAAAGGAGATTTTGAGTTGGAGCGCTCCAAAGGAATTAAGATTACCTACATTGACGAATTTGAAAAAACAACAATCTTGCCCGCCCCATTGACCTCGGAAGAAATCTTTAACAGTTACAGCGATACGATTGTACGAGGTACAATAGAAACAGTACGCAATATTCAAATCGACTACGGCAAAGGTGAAATTGCTCAAAAAGCACTTGCTACCATAAAAATCACAAAGGTTATTTCGGGAAATGCAAAAGCAGACAGCACGGTAACGGTTTTGCTGCCGAAATGTGTGGATAACGCTTCTGCAAATGACTCGTCTGTTGTAATCTCGCATTTGGAGAATGGAACAGAGGGCATTTTCCTTTTGAAAGAAGTAACAGAACAGAGCTGTGCGGAAATCAACGGAAAAACTTTTTACTATGACGATATTTGCGAATATTCTATGTTCGGAGAAGATCATTTTGCTGTTATCTTGTCCGACGGAGCTATTCGTTTCAATGCTGATCTGTTTGACGGTGCAATTACCAGCTTTGCCAATCTTGATGAAGCAGAAGCTAAAATACAAGAAAGCCTTACAAAGGAATGATTTATATGCCGATACTGAATGTTTGTAATCTATGCAAAACATATCAAGCGGGAGAGGCAGAGGTTAAAGCACTTGACAATGTATCTTTTACCGTAGAAAAAGGCGAATTTGTTTCTATCATCGGTCCGTCGGGATCGGGAAAATCGACCTTGTTACATATCCTTGCCGGTATTGACCGCCCCACCTCCGGCAAGGTGTATGTAGATGGTGAGGATATATATGCCAAGAGCGAAAAGGAGCTTGCCTATTATCGCAGACGAAAGGCGGGCTTAATCTATCAGTTTTATAATCTCGTTCCCACTTTGACGGTTGAGGAAAACATAACGCTCCCTTGCCGCCTTGATAAAAAGAAAACCGACAAAGAAACGCTTGACCGATTGCTGGATACGCTTGGAATGAAAGAGCGAAGAAGTCATCTGCCGAGCCAGCTTTCAGGCGGTCAGCAACAACGCTGTGCCATAGGCAGAGTTTTATTTACAAATCCTGCGCTTATGCTTGCCGACGAACCGACAGGAAATCTTGACAGCAAAAGTGCAGCAGAGGTAATGGAGCTTCTGGGGAGTGCAAATAAACAATACGGTCAAACGCTCATTATGATTACGCACAATTTGGAGCTTGCAAAGTTGGCAGACCGTATGCTTATCATCAAGGACGGTAAGCTCTCGGAGGGATAACTATGGGTGTTTGTATTAAACTTGCAACAAGGAGCTTGCGGAAAAATAAAGGGCGAACGCTGATAACACTTATGGGAATTGTATTGTCCGTCCTCATGGTGTGTACGATTTTTACGCTGTTAAATTCTATGCTCGATTCTGCGATAGATTCCATTATCGAAAAGGACGGATATTGGCATATTGCCGTGTATAACACCACCGCAGAACAAATAGCAGACCTTGAAGCGGCAGAGGGCGTTTTATCCACCCAAATGATCTCCATTGACGAAAATGATGTATTCCGCATTACACTTAAAAATCCAGACGAGGTGTACGAATTTGCAAGCCGATATTTAAGTGAAACAACAGAATATTCGTATCACACGGAATTGCTTTCCTATCTCGGGATTTCACAAAGCGAGAGTATTAAGAGCCTAATAATGGGGATTGCCGCCGCTTTGCTTCTTATCATCGCTGTGGGTGCAATTTCTTTGATATACAATGCCTTTGCTATATCCGTTTCCGAAAGGACGAAAGAACTCGGACTTTTATCCTCGATTGGTGCAACCCAAAAAGATATTCGCACGATTGTATATTCCGAAGCTCTTTTACTTGGGACGGTTGCGATACCGATCGGTATAGTCCTCGGTCTTTTGACTTCTTGGGCGTTGCTTGATATTTTCGGAGCATATATGGGGAAAGTACTCTATGTGAACATTGGTATGCGGCTGCATATAAACGGATGGCTGCTTATGATGACAGCAATTTTCGGTTATCTGTTGGTGTTACTATCCGCCGGTGTTCCTGCTCGCGCTGCTTCTAAAATTTCGATAATAGGCAATCTGAAAGGTGAAAAAGGCGTGATGAAAGTAAAGTGCAGTAACTTTACTTCTTCTGCTGAAAATTTGCTTGCAAAGCGTACTATAAAACGAGAAAAGAAAGCGTTTCGTGCAATAACATTTTCGCTTGCAATCAGTATCTTTCTTTTTGTGTCTGCAAATGCGTTCAGCCTGTATATGCTCTCATTTGTAGAAGCAGAACGGAAGAACATAGGCTACGATCTGCGTATGAACTATTCTATGGAGTTTGGCACGAAAGAATTTGATGAGCTATACAGCTTTGTAAAATCGCAGGACGGCATTGATGAAGTCGGTTGGTTTGCGGAAAGTCCCTCACATTTCCATAGTGTTTTACTTGATTCGGAATGGATAACTGACAGCTACCGAGGCTCGGATTGGGCTACACTTAAAGAAAGCTCCGAATTATATAAAGCTCCGTTTTATATATTCATTATTTCAAATGAACGCTATTCCGAGTTCCTTTCGCAAAATGGACTTAAAAATGATAATTCCGTTTATGCGAGTGCCTTTTATGATGAAATCGACGAGGATAGTAAAAGCACGAGTTTTCCTATCTTGAAAGACGGAAGCTATCACGCCGATGTGCGTTATATGAGTGAAGCAGCGAGTGAACGGCTCAGCCAAGATATTAACGCAAATCCAAATGACCGCTTTGATTATGAGAATTATTACGATACCTTTTTCAGCGTTAATTTTACGGTTGGCAACTATGACTTTCCGCTTGAATTCAGACCGAATTACGGAGGCATCAGTATTTTGATTCCCGAAAGCCGTATGCCTGAGTTTAATGCAGAAATCACAAGCAAGGAAATAATGATACAATCCCCAAACTATGCGAACATTCAAAAAAACACAACGGATTATTTAACGAGCGTTGGTCTTGCCGAAGATGTGTCAATATTCAGTTCTGCTGAAAGCTATGAATCGCAGAGAAACTTTGCCGCAATGATAAAGCTGTTTTCAACTTCCTTTTTAATTCTCTTGACCGTAATATCCTGTGCAAATGTTTTCAATGTCATAACTACGAGCCTCAATATGCGTAAGCGTGAATTTGCGGTATTGCGTTCGGTAGGAATGACGGTAAATAAGCTGTTTGCTATGCTCTGCATCGAAAACCTGCGGAATGGTTTGCTTGCGATCTTAATCGGCGGCATTTCTTCTTTGCCGTTATGCTATCTGATATATAAAAGCATTGTAGTCGGAGCGGTAATTGATTTTGTATTTCCGCTTGGAGCATTTGTAATATCTTCATTGGCTATGTTCCTTATTATGTTTCTTACATCGCTATATGGATTATGGAAAATCAAAAATGGAGATATTATTGCGGATGTCAGAAATGATTTTGTGTGATGATGTAAAAATGATTGTATGAAAAGGCGGTGGCGCAATGAAAAATGAGCATTGGATTTTATGCCCTGCTTGCGGCAGTAAAACGCGTGACAAAATCAGAGAGGACACGGTATTAAAGAATTTTCCTCTCTACTGTCCAAAATGCAAGCAGGAAAGTTTGATCGAAGTTGAAAATTTGAATATAGTTGTCATCAAAGAGCCGGACGCATAGACGCAGAGCCGATGACCTGTGGGATACCTCGCAGATCATCGGCTCTGTTTTTTGAAAAGCAGCTTTATGATTGTTCTTTTGGTTGACTTTCCAATGTGGCTTTTACGGTTGCTTTGATAATTTCCATTGAACGCTCATTACAGCCGTAAAGCATACGGACAAGATTTTCTATTTCGGAATCTTTGGACGGCTTTTCGGGATAGAAAATCGAATCCGCTGGTATTGCAAGTTCCCGGATGAGTTTATAGAGGACATCAAAACTGGGTTTCTTTCCCTCGTTCTCAATCCGATATAAGTATCGCTCGGTAATATCAACTCTTTCCGCCAGCGTTTCCATTGTAATATCGGCACGCATACGAGCAGTTTTAAGGATTTCTCCAAGCGTTTCAGGTTCTTTATGCACTGTCGGTTCACCTCCACATATAATTGTACCTAATTATGTCATGTTGATAATGGCATGGTAATTCAATTATAAATGAACGGGCAGTTCGTAAATTATTGAACTGAATAGAATAACAGCCCCGACAAATAAAAAAACGAGGTTTTGCCGGGGTGTGTAGTTATGCCTATCCCTCCAATTCAGCGTTTTGGTTTGGAGGTTTTTTATGCGCTGGACTGCCGCCAACGCTTCGCTGCTGATTATGAGCAGCGAGTATAATTGTATGACTTAGACCGCCTATGCCCCGATGGTACACGGTCAAAAAAAGTCTAAATTTTGCATCGGGATATTATGGCTCTTACCCTGAACCCACAGACCATATTTTATATGACATAAACTATAATGCACTTGTGTTACGGCGATTTTTGCCGTTATGCAGGTGCGTTTTTGTATATAGCAAAACCCCGTTACCACGTTGCCGTTCACCGCCTCCGTCAATCTGAATTTCTCAAATTTCAGATTGATCGGAGGAAACGACTATGGACGAGAAGCGTCCAAAACGCAGAAAAGACAAAGACAACCCCTATACACTTTCCAAACGGCAGGACAAGCATTATCTTTCCTTTCGGGACGGACAAGGTGTACTGCGGGAATTGCTGATAAATAAAGAACTGTTTGAGCTTCTGAATTGCTTTGAACTGGACGATCTTTCATTTCTTAATGAAGTGGATCGGCATTACGAGCATTCAGAGCTTACCGAAGCTACTCTATATGACCGGGCGTTTGTTCTCCCGGAATCGGTTGAGGATGCGGTTCTTCGCAATATGCGGTATGAGGCGTTGCACAACGCTATAAACAAACTGCCCGAAACACAACGGCGCAGGCTCATACTGTATTATTTCAATGGACTTACATACTCCCAAATTGCAGAAATGGAGGGATGCAAATATCAGACGGTGCAGGATTCGATTTATGCCGCTCTGAATAATTTGAAAAAAATTTTGAAATAGTCCCTGTGTTTTAGGCTTTAAGTGAGGAAACAGGTGGAGAGGTACGAAAACTCTCTGCCTGTTTTCCGTTTTGTGCGGTGAATGGGTTTGCTCTTTTACAACTGAATACCCATTCATCAAACACATTCCTATTGCTATTGTGATGAGCATAAGCCACATTAGCGGCTGCGCCACGATTTGCGGAAAACAGAAGCAACGAGATTACACCTATTTTGATTATACGGTCTTTGGCTTTCTGATTTCCGGCAAGGAGCGATAAACAGCCGGCTATAAGTATCGGGAGGCTCCCGGTATGGCGATGATAAGCAATAGGGCTAATGATACTCCTGTTCAGTCACAGTCCGAGCGAGCAGCATTTTTCGTGTGTGAGCCGTCGCAGGCAATGAGAGCAGCCGATAGAGAACCTACCGGGGGTGAGATTCCCGTGGAGCTGGTGAGCCGCCAGCCGTTTGATGACTTCCCATAACGATCCGGGGTGTCGAGGACAAATAGGATCGTTTTTGAAATATGAAATCATACGGCGGGACGGGTCTGCTGAAACGGAGAATGTTTGTATCTTCCTGACCTTAATTCTGTGCCGCTGTTTGATTTCCTACATAGGCGAATATTCGCCTTAAATTCAAAGGAGGTCAAACATTATGAATCAAACATATCTACGAGGTGATATGTATTACGCTGACTTGGGACAAGGGATCGGCTCGGAACAAGAGGGTTATCGTCCCGTTGTCATTATCCAAAACAATGTCGGAAACAAGCACAGTCCCACCGTTATCATTGCTTCTGTCACAAGCAAAACGGACGCAAAGCCGAAGTTGCCTACCCATTACTACATCAACGCAGAGGACGGTTTAGAACTGCCCTCTATTGTTTTGCTTGAACAACTGCGAACCGTTGATAAACGCCGTTTGGGTGACTTTATCGGTCATCTGTCCGATAAGCATATCCGCGGTATCAATCATGCTCTTGCCGTCAGTATCGGTCTGATTGAGAGCATACCGAAAAAGTTAATTCTTTGTCTTTGCAGCGCTTGTGCCGACAATTTCTACGGTTCGGGCGCTTATTCTTTACGCCGGATCGACCCGCAGCAAACCGAAAAAGACACCTGTACCTACTGTAATCAGCGTACAGGGTACGACTACGAGATTATCCCGAAAAACAGATAGGAGGCTGCCTATGGAATCACAAACAGCCTACAAACTGCTATTTGCCGATTATCCCGATGTAGTCAATGTTGAGCAGATGCGTGAAATGCTCGGCGGTATTTGCGACAAAACCGCTTACAGGCTTTTGCGGTCTGGGGAAATTAGAAGTTTCATTGTCGGCCGCCGCTATCGAATCCCGAAGCTCAACATTCTGGAATACTTGGAACTGATAGATAAATCTAATGCGTAAAACCTTGTTTGCACATTTGGCCTGTGGGATTCTTTCTGCTACAATATAAATGTCAATGGCAGATGAATCTACGCTGTACCATTCAAAGGAGGTTTTATTATGGTAGCAGGACATCTGCGAGAGAAAAACGGGTACTATCATATCGTACTCAACTATGTGGATGAATACGGTAAACGGCACACGCCGTCAAAATCCACGGGGCTCCCTGTAAAGGGCAACAAAAAGCGTGCCGAAAAAATGCTCATAGAAGCCCGTTCAGCCAAAGAAGCAGAGTTGGAGGCAAGAGCATTAGAACGCAGTACAGGCAAGGTTTCCACCGATTCCATACTCTTTACAACATTTCTGCTCGACTGGCTGGAAATGATAAAAAAGAATGTGGAGGAAACGACCTACGGGGCGTATTCTATGGGAATTAAGAGCAAAATTATCCCATACTTTGAGGAACACCACCCCGGCCTGCTCTTACGGGAGATAAAGCCAAAGCACATTCAGGACTATTACACCTATGAACTGACGGTGCGGGGCGTTTCCGCAAACACGGTGATACACCGCCACGCAAATATCCGAAAGGCGTTGCAGCACGCTTTCAAACTTGGTTTGATTGACACGAACCCGGCGGATCGCATTGAACGGCCGAAAAAGGAAAAGTTTGTCGGCAGCGCCTATGAGGAAGATGAGCTAAACCGTCTTTTTGAGGTGGTAAAGGGCGACCCCATAGAGCTTGGCGTTATCCTCGGCGCATTTTACGGACTGCGCCGCAGCGAGGCTGTAGGCTTGAAATGGGATGCGATTGATTTCAAGAAGAAAACAATCACCATACGGCACACAGTAACGCAGGCGACCATTGACGGCAAAAGCAAGATTATCCAAAAGGATCGGACAAAGACCAAAGCAAGCTATCGCAGCCTGCCCCTTGTGCCACCGTTTGAGGAAGTACTGTACCGCCTGAAAGCGGAGCAGGAGCTAAACCGAAAGCTGTGCGGCAGGTCGTATTGCCGGCAATACACCGATTATATCTATGTCAACGAGATCGGAGAGCTTGTAAAACCCGGCTATATCACCCAGCATTTCCCGCTGGTGCTTGAAAAGAACGGTATGCGGAAGATTCGTTTCCACGATTTGCGGCATAGCTGCGCAAGCCTTTTGTATGCAAACGGTGTCAGCTTGAAAGAAATTCAGGAGTGGTTAGGACACAGCGACATTTCGACCACTTCAAACATTTATACGCACTTGAATTTCGCCTCAAAGGTTGCGTCTGCCAATGCGATTTTGGGTGTATATCCCTCCAAATAATCGCAATGTCCCTCCAATGTCCCTCCTGAAAATGAGCTGCAAAACGGCGAATTTTCTGTTGTTGGAGGGGCGTTACATAACCGGAGCAGAGCATAAAGAAAAGCCCGCAAACCCCGATAAATCAAGGGTTTACGAGCTGTTAAGGTCTGGTGCCGGTGGTGGGACTCGAACCCACACACCCTTGCGGATAACAGATTTTGAGTCTGTCTCGTCTGCCAATTCCGACACACCGGCATTTATATTTTTAAGTCGTCTCCCGATGTCCTGTCCGAGAAATCGGAGGGACATCGTGGAGGGACATTAAAAGCAAGTTACATATTCAGTTTTCAAAAAACCTTGTAAAATCAAGGGTTTACGGAACGGTGGTATGAAACGGCGAAGTAGATTTTGAGTCCACTACGTCTGCCAATTCCATCACACCGGCATATATAACATGATGATAATAACACACAGCGACGTAAAAATCAAGTGAATTTTAAGATATAACCCCATCTTAAATACACGCATTACTCTGCAAATTGTGAAAAATTTAATTATTTGAATTATTTTGTCACAAAAATCAGAATTAAATGATTATATACTATAACAACGCTTTACAGTGAATATCACGAAGCAAATTGTTCAGTCAAACCTGATACACATTGCCGACGATAAATGCAAAGCAATATTAATGCATCACATTATGGGATGCTAAAAAGGGGGTTGCCGGCAACGGCGAGAATAAGATGATAGAGTATGTTATAGAGAAAGAAAGCGGCGATGTAATAAATGAAACGAGCCAATCATATTCGATTGTCGTCAAAAATGATGGGGCGGTAACTGAAAAAGTGCCAAATGCTTTTTTGGATGAACGTTATGCTGAAAAAATAGTATCGTTATGCAACCGTCTGCAACTGAGCCCGATACATATTTACGAAGTGGTCGAAAACGCCATATATAATTACTATTACTTAAATATTACCGCTTAATTGCCCTGTACATCGGGGTACATTGTTATTGCAACAGAAAGGCAGGAGCTTTTTACATGCTCCTGCCTTTCTGTTGTACTCGCCCGCGGACAATGATTTGTTATGGCAGCGGTACTCGCATAATACAGTCAGATATCCTGACAAAACAGGCCGTGTTCGGTACAGTACCACAGTAATGTGCCGTGAACGAAAAACGGCAGTCTTGCCTCAAGTCCCCATTCGGGGTACAGCTTTTTGACGATCAGCATATCACCGGTGAGAAACGCGACAAAAGAAACGTGATGCTCTCTCTTCATTTCATGGTCGGACGTAATATACCATTCGCCGTCGCTGACAGAGACGGTCAACGCGTTTTCCGCATCCGCTTTCCGCGCTTGAGTGGGCGTAAGCTTTCTGCCGCAGCAGTTTACATCGGCGGCATCGGTAGAAAAGAGCAGGTTGCCACAATCGGGGCAAATATAAAATTTAAGTTTGTTCAAATTTCCGTTGGTCATATTGTTACCATTTAGATCTCCGCGGAGCAACGCGTCCGCATCCACCTGCAAAGCCTCCGATAATATCGGCAGTACGGCCAGATCAGGCGCGCCGCAGCCGCGCTCCCACTTGGAAACGGCTTTGTCGCTGACGCCGATTTTTTCGGCAAGCTCAAGCTGAGTCATGCCCTGTTTTTGTCTGAGCAAACGAATCAGTTCCCCGATTTTAATTTGATCCATAAAATCATCTCCTGTTATTC
>USQH01000018.1 GCA_900556765.1 uncultured Oscillospiraceae bacterium | reverse complement strand
CCTTGCTCTGCTTCGGAGTGGGGTGCAACGGCGCAAAATAATGCAGCCTCTTTTCATCAAAAACTGTACCCCTCTTGAATTTTCTGTCAAAGTTAGTGTTCTTTGCCATTGAAGTATAATCTGAACCTTTGCGGTTCGGATTCGAAGAGTCAATCTCCACCAAAAGTCCACCGTAATTTTGATAGAATTACGGTGGGCTTTTTTATCATTTCTTGCTCAATGCTTTCTTGAATGATATAATAAGTGTTAAACAAACTGGAATTTGTAAATCTGTACTGCAAGCTTGGAAGGCACGTTTGATGAAATGCAGTAATTAATAGTCAACTTCGGGGATATGAGACCGGAGAAAGCACATTTTACATAAAGGAAGAAAACGAAAATGATAGGACTCGGAACAATTATAAACAGTACCAGTATAGTGGTCGGTGGGGTTATAGGCCACTTTGCCGGAAAGTTGTTTAAGACCGATCAGCAGGAGTCACTTAATAAAGCCTGTGGAATCAGCGTTCTTTTTATAGCGATTGCCGGAGCAATGGAGGGAATGTTGAAAATCAGCGACTCCGAAATCAGCAGTGGAAGATCAATGCTGGTGGTATTGTGCTTTGCTTTGGGAACGATTATCGGTGAACTGATCGGGATTGAAAAAGGCTTTGAGCGTTTCGGCGAATGGCTGAAAAAGAAAACCGGAAACAGTGGGGACGCAAGTTTTGTAAATGCATTTGTAACGGCATCTCTTACCGTTTCAATCGGAGCTATGGCTATCGTCGGAGCAATACAAGATGGCTTGCTGGGAGATTATTCAATGCTTGCAGTCAAATCAGTGTTAGACTGTATTATCATTGCCGTAATGACATCTTCTATGGGCAAAGGTGCAATTTTTTCTGCGATTCCGGTCTTTGCTTTTGAGGGATGCATAACGCTGCTTGCAAAGCTGGTTTCCCCCGTAATGACACCGACGGCAATTGCTTATTTATCACTGATTGGGTCAGTTCTGATTTTCTGTATCGGCGTAAATCTTGTATGGGGCAAAAAACTTAATGTCGCAAACATGCTTCCGGCAGTGCTTTTGGCAATCGCAGCAGCATATCTGCCTTGGAATTTTTAAGGAGGTGGCACGATGAGTGATTACAGAATCAGACCGATTACATCCGCAGACGATCCGAAAATTGCAAAAATCATTCGTGATAACTTAGAGTGTTTTCATCTTGATATTCCCGGTACTGCGTATTTTGATAAAGAACTGGACTCGCTCAGCAAATATTACAATGCCTTGCCGGAGAGAAGAAGATACTTCATTGTTACAGACCACAACGATACCGTTATCGGCGGTGTAGGGATTGCTGAATTTGACGGACTGGATAATTGTGCAGAAATTCAAAAACTTTATCTTTCGGATGCGGCAAAAGGAAAAGGGCTTGGAAAAAAACTGATGCAGACAGCCGAGGAATTTGCATTGACTGCAGGGTACAGACGGTTGTATCTGGGAACGCATTCAAACCTCGAAACTGCACTCGGACTTTATGAAAAGCTCGGATTTCATCAAATCGATAAGCCGGAAGCCGTGCTTCACAGCGCAATGAATCGGTTTTATCTAAAAGAATGATAACTCGGCTGAGTCGCAAACTTCCGGTTTGTCGCAGCGTTTCAGCCTTGTTTTGCTTCGGAGTGGGGTGCAACGGCGCAAAATAATGCAGCCTCTTTTTATCGAAAACCGTACCCCTCTTGAGTTTTCTGTCAAAGCTAGTGTTCTTTGCCATTGAAGTATAATCTGAACCTTTGCGGTTCGGATTCGGAGAGTCAAACTCCACCAAAAGTCCACCGTAATTTTGATAGAATTACGGTGGACTTTTTTATCATTTCTTGCTCAATGCTTTGTCAGATGATATAATTAGGGCAATAAATCGGTATTTGCGGAGGACAGTTTATGTTAAAGTTTGTTTTACCGACAGAACAGGATAAAGATGATGTTTTATCATTCTATGATGAAATTGAAAGAAGCGGCGGTGCGTGCATTGGTATCGGGAATTATAAAAACTATGACCTGTGGTTGACCGGGATGCAGAATAGGCATACCGGAAAGAACCTGCCCGAAGGCTATGTACGGGAGAACTTCTATCTCTGCTATGAAGGAAACCGTTTGATTGGAGTGTTTAGCCTGAAGTTCGAGTTGACAGAGTTTTTGTTGAACTACGGAGGACACATCGGCTATGCCACCCGTCCTTCTGATCAAAACCGCGGTCTGGCAACGCAAATGTTGAAGCAAGGATTAGAACTTTCAAAGGAATTCGGTTTTGAACGCATTCTCTGCATCTGTAACAACGACAACTACGCCTCCGAAAATGTTATTTTGAAAAACGGCGGCGTATTCGAAAACGAACTGTACGACCCTGATGAAAAGGTTACAGTCAAACGATTTTGGATTCAGCTATAAGAGATACTACAACTTCCGATTTGTCGCAGCGTTTCAGCCTTGCTCTGCTTCGGAGTGGGGTGCAACGACGCAAAATAACGCAGCCTCTTTTTATCAAAAACCGTACCCCTCTTAAGTTTTCTGTCAAAGTTGGATTATTTGCCGATGTACTCGAACCTCCGGCGGGTGACGCCGTCGCGCGTCACCGTATCGTTCCACATTGATACCGGCCGCACCCAAATTTCGCCGTCGCCGTACAGCGCACGGTACACCACCATAGGCTCCAGCGTTTCGCTGTGCTTTGCAACGCCGATAACCTCGTATTCGTTACCCTTAAAATGCCGGTATCGTCCTGTTTTAATTTCGTCCATACATGCTCCTTCTTTGTGATAATCAGTCACATTGTTCTGTAAAAAGCCTGTTAAGCACAGGCGTCTGCCGAAGCTGTGCCGCGCGGCGTCAGTCCAACACTCCGCTGCCGAGGAACGCTGCCGCCGCAGTAGCGTTCACCTTAGCGTATGTGAATGAGTAATACTCGACCAGCTCATTCGACTTGTTGAAATAGCCGCGGTAATTCCGCAGGCCGTTTTCGTCGTAGTCGTACATATAGCAGTCGTCAATAAATCCGTTGACAAGGTGCTGTTTCTGATACAGCCTGCCGTCGGAATTTTCGGCAAAATTATATCCCTCGGTATTTGAGTTCTTATCGTTGGTAATGCTGACGGCGTATATTTTCCCCTCGTTGCTCTGATACGTCCATGTGTAAACAGCGCTGTCCCCGACCTTTTCGACCGTTTTTTCGGTCAGAACGCCGCTCTCGTTATAGGTATAGCGCGATGTCGAACGCAGCGCGTCACCCTCATAATAATACTCGGTGTCAATTTTTTGCAGATTGTTGTAATCAAAGAGGGTGTAGGATTTTTCCTTGCCGGCCTTGTCGTAGTTTGCAATTCGAGTTACCAGCCCGTTTTCGTCGTAGTCGTATACGGTACTGCCGGTCTTGTAATTGTTTTTGTCAAAGAAGTTGACCGTTATGACCCCGTCGGCGGAGTAGTCAACGTCGGCGGTCGATTTTTTTGCTCCGCCGGGCGAGCAGATGTAATACCGCGTTACCGAGTATTCGCCCTGCTCATTTGCCTTGTCGGATGTAACATCCGACGGCGAATAATCGGAGCTTTTTATATCGCTTTCGGCCGAGGTTGCCGCAGCGGACGAGCCGTCTTTCGCCTTGCTTCCGCCACAGGAGCAAAGGCACAACAGCATACTGATGCAAAGCAGAGCGCAAATTGATTTTTTCATATCGTATAAATCCTCCGTATCATGAACCGGTTTTTTCCTTTTTCAGAGCAAGCTTGCGGACAATAGCGGTCGCAAGCACTCCGAACAGCACGCCAAGCACTATTCCGGCGAACACGTCGCTCGGATAATGAACGTACAGGTACAGCCGCGAAAATGCAATAACGATCGCCAGTATCATTGCAGGAATCCCCATTCGGCGGTCATTCAGCATCAGCACGGTCGCCGCCTCGAACGAGGCAAGCGTATGCCCTGACGGAAACGAGTAGTCGGTCGGTTTTGCAATAAGCAGATCGACGGCGGTATTAATATCGTATGGACGAATACGGGCGATAATCGGCTTCAGTGTCAGGTTGCCGACGAGCAGCCCGAATATCAGCGCCAAGCCCATCATGCGCCCGACGCGGCGGTATTTTTTTGTACACAGCAGTATGATTGCCAACGCGATCCACAGTATTCCGGCGTCGGCGGCATGGGTGACCGTTGACATCACGGCGTCGAGCGGAGCACAGCGCATATGCTCGCGGATAAAATCAAGTATCAAAAAGTCATATTGCTGTATCATAGCGGGATTTCCCCCTTTTATAAATCTTCCTGCCTGTCCTGAACGGCGAGTCGCCGTACCGCCGCCTTTCGGCAACTGACGGATCTGACCGACAGGCTGTGCGAGACGGTGCAATCTCTATGTAATGTATATTACACGCCGCAAAAGCAAAGCATGTTGCTTTCTCGGCAGGCGCATATTTACTATATTATACCACACGCTCCCGCATTTTCAACACTGCCGTATGCCGAAATATTGCCGTGCGGCAGCTTTTGTGATATAATTGCGGCATACATTTAAAACTTGGGGGTAAGCGGCGTTGAATGACCTGTGGCAACGACTGAAAAAGGCGCAAAAACCGATATGGCTGTACGGCATGGGCGACGGTGCGGACAAGATACTCGACCGCCTGCATGACCGCGGCGTTGAGGTAAGCGGCGTTTTTGCAAGCGACGGGTTTGTGCGAAATCAGCAGTTCCGCGGCTTCACTGTTACGAGCTACGCGGACGCAAAGACGCGCTCGGGCGATATGATCGTGCTGGTCTGCTTCGGCAGCTCGCGCGAGGATGTGCTGGACAACATCCGCCGCATTGCCTCCGAGCAGGAGCTGTATGCGCCCGATGTGCCGGTTATCGGCGGCGGTACGTTTGACAGCGCCTACGCCGCCTCTCACGGGAACGAGCTTCGCAGCGTCTACAATATGCTTGCCGACGAGCAGTCGCGGCTCGTTTTCCGTGAATGTGTCGCCTATCGGCTCGACGGCAACATTTCGCACCTCTTTGCCTGTGAAAGCGATCCGAACGAGGCGTGGAGCAGCATTTTGCAGCCGTCGGATGAGGAGCGGCTGGTCGATCTAGGTGCGTTCAACGGCGATACGGTGGCTGAGTTTTTGGCTCACACCAACGGTCGGTATAAGCACATTTACGCCGTCGAACCGGGCAAAAAGAGCTTTGCGCGGCTTCAGACACGGCTCGGCGGCATGGATAGGGTAGACCTGTTTAATCTTGCCGCCGCCGAGCGGACGGGCGAAATCGTGTTCAATACGCACGGCGGACGAAATCACGCCGCCGTGTCCGCAAGCGGCCGTGATCAACTGTCACACACCCCTACCGTAAACGGCAGTAGCCGAATATTACTCGTCCCCACAGACAGCAATGTACAGCCGCCGCATCCCCACGCCACAAACGGCAGAAAATTATTGCCGCGTACCCACGCCCCAAGCGGCCGTGATCAAATGTCACACGCACGCATTGAGCGTCTGCCGTGCGACAGCGTGGACAATTTGCTCGGCGGCGCGGCGGCAACCATAATAAAACTGGACGTGGAGGGCTGCGAAGCGGCAGCCATCGAGGGCGCGCGCCGCACCATCGAGCGCTTCCGTCCGAAAATACAGGCGGCGTGCTACCACCGCGTGGAGGATTACTTTGCCCTGCCGCTGCAGGTCGCCGCAATCAGAAATGACTATCGGCTGTATATGCGGCGCTTCCGCGGCGTCCCTGCGTGGGATGTAAATTTCTACTTTATTTAGCGTATTCATACATATTATACAGTGCATACATGAATATATACATCATATACAATTATATAAATACATCACCGAAACAGGCGTTTTACGCGATTTAAACGGGCGCCGACCACCGAAAACGCCTTGTTTGTAGGCAGTACGCCCTACTGTCGCAATAAAAACGGCGGCGATGTTGTATGTTTTGCTGAAAATGCATAAATATTAAATTTCCGCTTGCATATTTGTAAAAACGGTGTATAATTATACTCAAATCAATTCAAATTATTTTTAAGGGGTATGAAATATCATGAAAAAGATTATTGCACTCGTTCTTGCAGTCGCCATGATGGCTGTCTGCTTCGCGTCCTGCGGTCAGGACAACGCCGACACATCCAGCACAAACGACACTTCTAAAAAAGAAGTTCTCACTATGGCTACCAACGCCACCTTCCCGCCCTATGAATACTACGACGGCGAAAAAATAATCGGCATCGATGCCGAGATCGCTCAGGCTATCGCCGACAAGCTCGGCATGGAGCTGAAGATCGAGGATATGGAGTTTAACTCCATTATCTCCTATGTCAACTCCGGCAAAAACGTATTCGGCATGGCCGGCATGACCGTTACCGAAGACCGTTTGAAGAATGTTGACTTCACCACCTCATACGCCAAGGGCATCCAGTCGGTCATCGTTAAGGAAGGCTCGTCCATTAAGTCTCTTGACGACCTCAAGGGCAAGAAGATCGGCGTTCAGCTCACCACAACCGGCGACATCTACGCTACCGATGATTTCGGCGCTGACTATGTTGTTCAGTACAACAAAGCTACCGACTGCGTTCTCGGACTGAAGAACGGCGACGTTGACGCCGTTATCATCGACAACGCTCCCGCACAGGTATTTGTTGAAGAAAACAAAGGTCTCGTTCTGCTCGACACCGAGTACGCCAACGAGGACTATGCAATCGCCGTTAAGAAGGGCGATTCCGAGTTTCTTAAAAAGCTTGACGACGCTATCAAGGCACTTATCGCCGACGGCACCGTTCAGAAGATCGTCGACAAGTACATCCCTGCGAAGTAATTTGAGCGGAGAATAAATCAGCATAAAAAGGGGCGGCCTTTGTTCCGCCCCTTATCGCAGTTTTTGAAAGGAATTTTACTATGCATTTTTGGCAGCAGAATTTCTGTAACAAGTTTTTTGACGGTATCGCCCGGTGGTGGCAGAATTTCAGCGATCAGTTTTACACCAACTTTATTGAAAAGGATCGCTGGCAGTACCTGACCGGCGGTCTCGCCAAAACACTGGAGATCACCCTCTTTGCGGTTCTGATAGGCATAGCGCTCGGCTTCATCGTGGCAATCATCTGCTCCACCCATGAGCAGACGGGCAAAATGAAGTTCGGCAATGCAATTTGCCGCATCTACCTGACCGTTATCCGCGGAACGCCTATGGTCGTGCAGCTCATGATAGTTTATTTCATCATCCTGCTGCCCCTCGGCGTCAGCAAAATGGTCACCGCCGTGCTCGCGTTCGGCATCAACAGCGGCGCCTACGTTGCGGAAATTGTCCGCGGCGGCATCATGTCCATTGACAAAGGGCAAATGGAAGCCGGCCGCTCGCTCGGCTTCGGCTACGTTGCGACCATGTGGCACGTCATCATTCCGCAGGCGTTCAAAGCCGTGCTGCCCGCGCTTGCAAACGAATTTATCGTACTGCTAAAAGAAACGTCGGTCTGCGCGTTCATCGGACTTAACGACCTGACGCGCGGCGGCGACATCATCCGCGGCGTTACATACAGCGACTTCATGCCGCTTATCGCGGTCGCACTTATCTATCTCGTTATGGTAATGGTGCTGTCGTATCTGGTAAAGCTGCTCGAAAGGAGGCTGCGTAACAGTGACCACTGAAAACACTTTGATAAGAGTCGAAGGGCTGAAAAAGTATTACAAGGGCGAGGCTATCAAGGCGCTTGACGGCGTTGATACCACCATCGACCGCGGAGAAGTGGTCGTCATCATCGGCCCGTCCGGCAGCGGCAAATCGACACTGCTGCGCTCGCTTAACCTGCTTGAGGTGCCTACCGACGGCAAAATTTTCTTTGAAGATGTCGACATTACCGACAAAAAGGTAAATATCAATCTCCACCGCCGCAAAATGGGCATGGTTTTTCAACACTTTAACCTTTTTCCGCACATGACCATACTTAAAAATATGACCATTGCGCCGATGAAGCTGCTCAAGCTGTCGCAGGAGGAAGCTGAAAAACGCGCAATGGAGCTGCTGAAAGTGGTCGGCTTGGAGGACAGAGCCGGCGCATATCCGAATCAGCTCTCCGGCGGTCAAAAGCAGCGTATCGCTATCGTTCGCGCGCTGTGCATGCGCCCCGACGTCATGCTTTTTGACGAACCGACCAGCGCTCTTGACCCCGAAATGGTCGGAGAGGTTCTGGATGTTATGAAACAGCTCGCAAAGGACGGCATGACCATGATCTGCGTGACCCACGAAATGGGATTTGCGCGCGAGGTTGCCAGCCGCGTCATTTTCATGGACGGCGGCAGGATCATTGAGGAGGGCACGCCGCAACAGATTTTTGAAAATCCGCAGTCGGAGCGTCTGCAAGCATTTCTCGCAAAGGTGCTGTAAGCATCCGTCGGCAAAAGAGGGTAGCAAAAACGCGCATATAAGGGTTAGTTATTACGGTAAGTTAAGCGGCATAGCAAGTTATTGTTACGGCAAAAACCTTTCAATAAGCCAGTCGGCACAACAAGTTCGTTGTTCAGTAAAAAAACTTACAATGAATAAAATCGGCAGGTTTGTTTCCAAACCTGCCGATTTTTTATGTGCTTATGCGCAGAGCTCCATTGATTCACGCTCCGTGACACAAGCCCACGCAACAACAACCTGTTTATCCTCCCTCACACACGCCGCACACGCTGCATGCACAGCCTACATTTTGAATTTGTGCTGAATTATTGTCGTTTGCACGGGCTGCGCGTCGCTATCAAACCACACACGCGCATTGTGCTACACATTCACATCTCAGCACCCGTTTGCACACATCAACGGTGCCCTATGCCGTCCCATCACGCGCACCGTGGCACAACTCCATGCAACCCACCCTCGATTTTACGCACCATGCAACTGCCACCACTATGCCCACTCAACCACAAAGTAACACCAACTCACACGCACACAGATATCCACTCACATGCCCCATGCTGCCCATTCACATAGCACATCGCGCACTATGCTTGACGTTCAATAACCGCCGCACAATAATTCACTCCACATGCGACACATTTCCGCTTTGCCGTATCTTTTACTCTCGCTCTATCACGCGCGCCGCAACCCATTTCACACTATGCACGGTTTTCTGCAAAATGCGTTGGCACATTTACGGCGACCGGCATATACTGAAACAGGGGGAATAAAGGCGGGCCCGTTAATGTGCCGGTGGCGGTGTCGTCAACGCCCATGTGAGCAGCCGCACAGTGCTGATTTACCCCCATAATATAGGAAAGCGGCGAAGAACGATTTCGTTCTTCGCCGCTTGATTTTATGTAAACAAATTTTAGTATATGTTTTCAGCCGCCTGTAATCATTCGGGCGTACCGAGTATAAATTGCTGAAGTATCAGCAGATCGGTGCTGGTGATCTTTCCGTCGCCGTCCAAATCACGCACATCTCCGGCACCGGTCAAAAGATACACCTGCAGCGTCAGCAGATCGGAACTGTCGACCTTGCCATCGCCATTTTGGTCAAACGACTTAACCGTGTCGTTTTCACTGCTTGCATCGCTGCTTGTGTCGCTGTTGACATCGCTGCTGACATCGCTTGAAGCACCGGAAACGCAGTAATAAAATGTCTTTTTCTCAAAGGTGGTCGTGCCGTTTGCAGTCAGCGGAGCGACCTGCCATGCGCTTTCACCCGTGCGCTGAAGATAGGCGTAAACTGTCTTTCCCTCGGACGTTACATACGTATAAACAGTCACTTCATCGTCAGACTGCTTAGTTGCGTTGAATTCCGCGCTCGAATAGTTGTACAGCGCGATCCAGCCGTCGCTTGTTTTGCCCCAGAGGTATGTATCCGTCTCGGCATAGTCGGTGACTGAGACTGTTTTGCCGGAGGAATAGGTCGTTACCTGAGTGGCTGAGGTGTCCGGCTTCTCGCGAACACGCAGTGAGGTCGCGATCTTCCAGTCTTCGCTAGCAATAAAATTAGTTCCTTTAAATTTTGCATATGCCGATGCGCTCGCCGCAGTACGCACGGCGACGTAACCGTCATCGGTGCGGGCAATCACCTTGCCGTTTGAAACAGAACGGCTGTGGGTGGCGAAATCGGTGCCGGACTTTATTGTGCCGGTCTTTTCGGTGAGAGCTTTGTCGCTGTACACGGGGATGTCGGTGGTAGCCGTCCAAAGCTCGCGGTTATAGTCAAACGCAGTATCGGTGATCTTCAGCAGCGGACCCTCGACCGGCATGGTGACCGAGGTTTTTTCCTCGCTCCATTTATCGGCGACTACCTCAGTTCCGAGGCTGATGAGCGACGGATCGCTCTGCTTGGTATCAAATGTTACCTTTTCATTGTAAACGTAGCGATACAGATCGCGCGATTTATAATCGGCGGCCGATGCACCGCTCGGAATATTGTCGTACAGAGTGCCGACCGGCTCGGTGACGGTAATATGCGCCTTGGCGGTAGCGTCGTCGGCGGTGACGGTGATGTCGGTCTCGCCTACGGCGACCGGCGTTACCAGTCCGTCGTCGTCAACGGTCGCAACGGAAGTGTTTCCGCTCTTATATGTAATGCTCTCGGCGGTCGCCTCGGGCGGCAGAGTGGTCGTCTCGATCTGACAGGTGAGGCCGAGCGGCAGTTTCACATCGGAAACGTTGAGCTTGACTTCTGCGACCGGAATGGTGGGCCAGTTAGGGCGCGCATAACCTGCGATACGGTAGGTAAGACCGGCTGTGGTCCAGCCGTTTCTGTAAAACTTTGTGCCGACGGTAACTTTATTCGACCAGTTACCGTGAACAACCTGAATGTATGACGACGTCACCTTGTAAACGATGGCGATGTGCGACCATTTTTCTCCCTCCGAAACGGCTGTGGTGGAGGATGTTGAAGTTACCTGACGCAGGAAAACAATGTCGCCGGGCTTCGGAGTAAAGTCGGCCTCTTTCATCAGCGTGCCGCTGGTAACCTTTGATTTTGAATCGGAGTAGAAATAGACGAACTTACCGCCGTGGTTACCGACCCAGTTGCCGATGCCGTAGCAATAGCTGCACGCTGACTGCGGCGGAATAAAGTCGTAGTTCAGCTTTTCACCCAGCCAGCCGACGAAAAGGTCGCACCATGCGCGTTTAAAGCCGAAGTAGGACTGCTTCTTTCCGTCCAGGCTGAGCGCAAGATTGAGGTAATCGTCAATGTACTCATTGCCCGTGCTGACGGTGGTAGCGGCGTTGGCAAAAAAGGACGCCGTCGGTACGGCGCAAATCACAATCATTACAGCCAAAATAATTGAAATTACTCGTTTCATTTTTTCCTCCTAAATAATAAAAACCGTTTTCAAAACGGTATCAATTTGTAATCATTTTGTAACATATTAACACAAATTTGTAATTTATGCAACCCCTAAACGGAAATTTATTATAATTTATACGGTTTTTTCATCGCAATTTTTTTCCAAATTAACTCAATATCGGAATATTTTGATAAGAAAGCCCATAAAAAGCGCGTATACGAGCGACACAGGCCGAATTGTCAAGCTGTGCTCTCACTCGGTGCTACCGCGCCGTTTAACTCTTTAACAAGGGGGGGCTTGCACGCACCGCATAACTCAATCACGCCCGTGACTTATTTTAACGCCGTGCCGCCCAATAACACACCGTGCTATTCCCACCACTACACTCGTCACGCTATCCTCACATACGAGGTTGCCCCACCGCGCTGTTCACTCCACGCGCGTTGTTCTCCTGTTCTTGCGCGTCTCCTGCGCCCACAGCGCACAACACCACTTATTTACACGCGTCGGCATCCCCTGCACGCACCGCATTATACTGCCGTTCACTCCACGCGCTACGTTTTACCACACTTGCGCACCACATCGCCCATTTACACACCGCAATACCCTTGCACCGCGCAACAAAATGTTCGCACCTACCATTTTATTAGCAAAAGGACTTATTACGCGATGTCTCATTGTCACTCTCTTTAACGAGGCAGACTGTACAGCTCGGATTTTCCCTAATACACTGCTCCGAAACAAAAAACCACCCCGCCACACGGACAATACGGTAAAAGTCCGTCTGACGAGGTGATTATTATATTATAATGTAAAACTATGTTAGCTGACCGAAAAAATTACTTTTTCTTTCTCTTTCCGGCGTAGCTTGATTTGGCAGCAGCCTTTGCGTCGCTGTGTTCCTTCCACTTGACCCAAATGCAAGGTGCAAGGCAGATAGACGAATATGAACCTGAGATAAGACCCGCCGAAAGCGGAATTGTAAATGTACGCAGCGAGGTCAGACCCATGATCTCGGAAACGATCAGAACAATGATAACCGCCGAAAGGGTGGTGGCAGCCGTAACAAGGGTACGGGTAAGAGTCTCGTTATTCGACTTGTCAACCATTTCGCCGAGGGAAAGCTTGTTGCCGTACATACGGCGGTTTTCACGAACTCGGTCGTAAATGATGATGGTGTCGTTAAGCGAATAACCGAGCAGCGTAAGCACGACGGCGATGAAGTTGGCGTCGATCGGCAAGCGGAATATAACGCAGACAAAAAACGCGATCAGTATGTCGTGAACGAGCGCCGCCAGAGCCGTGATACCGGCGGAGATACCGCCGATCTTGCGAAAACGGAAACCGACGTAGATGATTACGAGAACAGACGCGATGATAACGGCGACAAGCGCTTTTGCGAAGAAGCGTCCGCCGACCGACGGTTCGACCGATATTGCCTCGGCGTTGACAATGTTGTTGTCTGGAAAGGCTTCTTTAAGAGCCTTTTCGGCGGCATCAACCGTTTTGGTGTCAACGCTGGAGGTCATGGATACAACCAGCTTCTGCGAATCGCCTGATAGATCGGAGCTGCCGGATACGTTAAACGCGCCGTCAAAAACGTCCTTGAGTGCTTTTTCGGCGTCGGAATAGGAAATTTCGCCGTTGTAAGAATAGGTCAGCTTAGTACCGCCCTTGAACTGGATATCGAGAACAGGCCCGAAAATGCAGGTGGTAATGATGCCGATGAGCAGCAGAGCACCGCTGATGATAAGGTACTTTTTGAGGTTTGCCATAAATTTGATCTGCTTTTTCATCTTACATCACCTCCTCGGTTTTGGGCGCTTTCACTGCAAAGAGCCAGTGTTTACGCATACATTTGAATCCGGCGATCGACTTAAGCATGACCTGAGCGGCGAACACGCCCATGACAAAGTTGAGGATAACGCCGATAAGCAGTGTGTAGCCGAAGGAGTAGATCGAACCGGTAACCGATGCACCGAACGGACCCATAACGACGCTGAATATCTTAGCAAAGATATTGTCGGACGGGCCGAACGCACCCATCAGCACGACGGCTACGATGACGTTGGTAAGGTTTCCGTCGATGATTGCCGACGCGGAATTGTGCGAGCCGGCGGCAATAGCTCCGCCGATGGTCTTGCCCTTTGCGATCTCCTCACGGATACGCTCGATGGTGATGACGTTGGCGTCAACGCCCATACCGATGGAAAGAATGATACCGGCAAGACCGGGTATGGTCATCGTAAAGCTGTCTGTGCCGGGGAAGAACTTGGTGATGCAGGCGATCATGCCGCCGACCTGACCGACAAGCGTAATGCAGGCGATAAAGCCGGGCAGACGGTAGCGGATGAGCATGATAAGGCAGACGGCCGAGAATGCGATAATGCCCGCAAATATCATAACATTGAGCGCTTCGTCGCCGAGGGTGGCACTGACGACCTGAATCTTTGAGTTGTCGATGGACAGGGCGAAGGGCAGCGAACCAGCGTTAATGGTGCTGGCGATGTAGGTCGCCTCGTCAACATCGGCAAGACCGTTGATAACCGCTCTGCCGTCGGTGATCGCTGTGCTGACCTTCGGTCCGGAAATGAACTCGTCGTCCATGTAGATGGATATGTAGCCGCTGCCGGCAAGCTCGGCGGTGGCGGTGGCGAACTTTGACTTACCGGCGGATGTGAGCACCAGCTCAACCTCCGGCTCGCCCGAATTGGAGTCGTAAACGACGCCTGCCGAATAAATATCAGCCGAGCCTTGCAAAATGATGTCGCCGTCAGCATCCTGATATCCCTTGCGGAATGTGAGCAAAGCGGTGCTTCCGAGTTCGTTGACGGCGCTGGCAGCGTCGTAATCTTCCTCATCCGACGACCACGGGAAGCGAACGACGACCTGCTTGTTGCTGTCGTCAACGAATGTCTCGTAGTCGGTGATACCCTTGCCGACGAGTCGGTTTTTGATGACCGTCTCCGCCGACTCAAGCTGTTTCTTTGTTACATCCTCAAGCTTGACTCCGTCGGGAGTGAACACCGCCTCGACGCCGCCCTGGATATCAATACCCCAGCGGATGTCGTCGGCGCCCTTGATGTATTTGATTTCTTTGTCTCCGTAGTAATTGGTAATACCAAAAAACGCACAGTATGTAAGCGCGAAAATCAGTATCGCAACAATGAAAAACCACTGTTTTCCTGTTTTTTTCATTGTTTCGGGCCTCCTTATTCTTACTGTTGCACAAAAGTGCAGGTTAACTCACTTATTATATTGTACAAACGCACAAATGTCAATCGGTTGTGTTAATAATTACACAATAATCGGCTGATATTTTGCAAATCCGCAGTGAAAAACGGCGAAGCCTGTGTTAAAAGGTCATAATTGCGTCAAAGCGGCGGTCACATTTGTTCGATAATCATTTCAAGAGAAGCCTTTTTGACCGCGACGGCAAAGAGCTTCATCGCCGTTTCCAGCTCGTCGATCGGCGGGAAGGACGGCGCTATGCGGATGTTGCTGTCAAGCGGATCCTTGCCGTACGGGAATGTGGCGCCGGCGCCGGTAGTGACCAGTCCGGCCGCCTTGCACAGGGCTACCACACGCTTTGCACAGCCGGGCAGTGTGTCTGCACTGACAAAGTAGCCGCCGTGCGGATTTGTCCAGCTCAGTATGTCAAGCCCGTTCAGCTCCTCGCGTAGCACCTGCTGTACGACGTTGAACTTCGGGCGCAGAGAACGCGCGTGCTTTATCATCTGAACGCGCAGCGTGTCAATATCGGTGAACATACGCGCGTGGCGGAGCTGATTTAGCTTGTCGCCGCTGATGGTCTGAATGGTCATGCGCGACTTTATGAGGTCGAGATTGTGCGTGCTCGCGGCGATGGCGGCGATACCTCCGCCGGGGAAGGTTATCTTTGACGTGCTGGCGAACATGACAGCGAGGTCGGGGTTACCTGCCTTTTCGCATTCGTCGAGTATGCACAGCAGCTTGTCGTCGTTGTCGGGATCAAGGAAGTGCACGGCGTAGGCGTTGTCCCACATGATGCGGAAATCGGGCGCGGCGGGCTTCAGGTTGGCAAAACGGCGCACCACCTCGTCGGAATAGGTCGTACCGGTCGGATTTGAGTACTTCGGCACGCACCAAATGCCCTTTACCAGCGGATCGCTGACAATTCGCTCGATCTCGTCCATATCGGGGCCGTCGGAGAGCATGGCAACCGATATCATTTTAATGCCTAAATGCTCGCAGATGGCAAAGTGGCGGTCATATCCGGGCGTGACGCAGATGAATTTAACGTCGCCCTGCTTTACCCACGGCTCGCCGTCGAAGCCGGTCAACATTCCCTGCGCGATGAAGTCGAACATCAGGTTAAGCGATGAGTTGCCGCCGACAATGACATTTTCGGCAGGCACGCCGAGCATATCGGAGAACATGATTTTGGATTCGTCAAGTCCGTCCAGACCGCCGTAGTTGCGGCAGTCAACATGGTGCGCGCTGTAAACGTCGTCGTTGTCGCTCACGATGGTCAGCAGGCGCGCCGAATAATCGAGCTGCTCCGAGCTGGGCTTTCCGCGAGCCATATTCAGATTCAGCTTCATAGCGGCGAACTCGTCGTACTTTTTGTTTACGGCGTCGAGCTCCGCTTTCAGCTCGTCGGCCGTCATGTCAAGATAACGTTTGATTTCTTTCAATGCTGTTCAATCCTTTTTCGGATAATTTTAGTACATTATAACAATTTTACTCTAAACCGCCGCGCATTTCAATCCCATTTTGCTTTTTGCTCCGCTTTTGCCGCCGATTTTTTCGTCGGTCTGTCATATGACGCCGCGCTCCCGATTTGCCGATATATATAAGGTATATACACGGCAATTATATATATTGTATAAACCGACTGCTCAAATCTCTTGACATCTTGTGTGTTTTAGATTATTATATAACATGATATGGTGTTTTTAGGAAACGGCGCATATTTGGCTGTTGCGCCCCTTTACATATCCGGGTCTTCTCGCATACCCGATTTTTCTTTATAAAATGCGATTATTTATATAAAGGAGGTGCTCGCATTGTCGACACCAATAGTCATCGCTATTGCCGCCGCAGCCGCTGTGGTGTTTGGTATATTGGGATTCATTCTCGGTCTGGTTCATAAACGCAAGTCCGATGAGGGTATCATAATCTCTGCCACGGAGCAGGCCAAAAACATCGTTAACGACGCAATGAAATCGGCGGAAGCAAAGAAAAAAGAGGCGATTTTGGAGGCAAAGGACGAGGTGCATAAACTCCGTTCCGAAGCCGACCGCGAGATCCGTGAGCGCAGAAACGAAGTTCAGCGCCAGGAACGCCGCATGGTTCAAAAGGAAGAGTCTCTTGATAAGAAAATTGAAAATTTAGAAGCAAAAGAAGAAAAACTCGCCCAGAAATCCAAGGAAATCGAAAAGAGCATGGAGGAGGCGGCTCAGATAAAGCGGAGCCAGCTCGACGTACTCGAACGCATTTCCGGTTTCAGCATTCAGCAGGCAAAGGATTTCCTGCTCAAGTCGCTTGAGGACGAGCTCACTCACGAAAAAGCGCTCAAAATCCAGTCCTATGAGCAGCAGCTCAAGGATGAAAAAGAAAAGCTCGCGGCAAACATCATCGCCGGAGCCATACAGCGTTGCGCCGCCGACCATTCGTCGGAGTCGACCATTTCGGTAGTCGACCTGCCAAACGACGACATGAAGGGACGCATCATCGGCCGCGAGGGACGCAACATCCGCGCCCTCGAAACGCTCACCGGCGTCGATCTTATCATCGACGACACGCCGGAGGCGATCACCCTCTCCAGCTTCGACCCTATCCGCCGCGAAGTGGCTCGCGTTGCGCTTGAGAAGCTCATTCTCGACGGACGTATCCACCCCGCACGCATTGAGGAAATGGTCGAAAAGGCAAAAAAAGAAATCGACCGCACCATCAAGCAGGAGGGCGAAAACGCCGTCCTCGCCGCCGGTGTCCGCAATCTGCACCCCGAGCTGGTACAACTGCTCGGCAGACTGCATTACCGCACCAGCTACGGTCAGAACGTGCTCAATCATTCGCTTGAAGTCGCGCATTTGTCTGGACTCATGGCGGCGGAGCTCGGCGAAAACGTCGCCCTCGCAAAACGCGCCGGATTGCTGCACGATATCGGCAAGGCGCTTGACCACGAGCATGAGGGAACTCACATCCAGCTCGGCGTCGAGGCAGCCAAAAAGTACAACGAGAGCGAGGCGGTCATTCACGCCATTCACGCCCATCACGGCGATGTCGAAGCCAAAACGGTCATTGCCTGCCTCGTTCAGGCGGCAGACGCCATTTCGGCAGCCCGTCCGGGCGCTCGCCGCGAGAATATCGAGAACTACGTCAAGCGTCTTGAACAGCTTGAGGAAATCGCAAATTCCTTTAACGGCGTCGAAAGCTCCTACGCAATTCAGGCAGGCCGCGAGGTCCGCATAATGGTCAAGCCGGATAAGGTCTCCGACGATCAAATGATCGTCACCGCGCGCGAGATCGTTCAGCGCATCGAGAGCGAGATGGAGTACCCCGGACAGATCAAGGTTCAGGTCGTCCGCGAGAGCCGCGCTATCGACTACGCGAAGTAATCGCCGGAGCAATTGATTTTCTAAGTGAAAAATTCTCCGTATAAATGACCGATCGTGCCGATAACACCTGTCGCGGCGATGATCGACAAAGCGATTGCAGGCAAATAGGCTGCAAATCAAGCGGTTACAAACAAAAGGGTTATATAATGTAAAAAAATCCGATCGGCAGTCACGTCGGTCGGATTTTTTGTTTGCGCTGTGTGAACTTGTGTCACCGCAAGCAACGGCTGCTCGGTAAAAACAGTGACGGTGCACGCGAATTTGATTGAACGGTGCGTGAATAGGTAGCGCTGTGCGTGAACGGGTTGCACGGCGCATAAATTTCGCATAAATTTGTAGTGTGGTATGTGAACTGCACCGCGGCGGCATAGTATTGATTTATGTCACTTTCGGCACATAAAAATGCGCATTTGATCGCGCCGGCGCGTTATTGAGTAGGCTATATCTTACAATTTGTTGAGTGTGGATATAAAATTAAGTCGCGTCGTGACAAAATCCGTGCCGTGACAAAATCCGTGCCGTGACAAAATCCGTGCCGTGACAAAATCCGTGCCGTG
>USQH01000017.1 GCA_900556765.1 uncultured Oscillospiraceae bacterium | reverse complement strand
TCTTTTATTTATATTTTTATTTATATTAATACTTATCCGAAAATTAGGAGGCACCGACTCAAACACGAGTCGATGCCGCTTTTAATATTAAATTTTTCGCAGGACTGAATAAACAGTGATGTATACTCGGCTGAAGGATACATAATGGTCATTACATTACGGTGATCGCTTATTGTGCACGCTTTGTTTACAGCCCGCGTTCCCAGTATATGTTGTCGCAGTTTTTAAGAGTGTCAAAACACTCTCTCAGTGATTTGCACAAATACTTTGCTTTTGCATTCAGCTTGTCACTGTCAAAGTACCAGTTTAGCTTATCTCCGTCACAGCATAGATGTTCAAAAATGCGCGCTCTGTCCTCATTTGGAAAGGTCTTTGAATAGCCGTCAACGAAGTAAATGTCGGGACATTTGCCGCCGTTGTTTTCGTAGCGATATGCCGCGTCGGTTTCGGCGGTGTATTTTGTGTCATATCCCGATCCCGTAGCGATACCGTTGCTGTTTTCATAGGTGTAGTTGTAGTCAAAACCGTCAGGATTATAGTCAGACCAGTTGGAAAACGCCATGTTGATAAAACTGTTGTTTATTGAGATTTCAATGCAGTGCATAAATTCATGAGCAAAGGTTTGTGCTATTCCGCCTTGAGTAGCGTCAATGGCGACGACTATGCGGTTATCTTCAATGCAAGTAAATCCAGCCGCCAATGAAATGGAATGCATAGAGCGAGGCTTCATGGTTGAACATAAGTACAAATCAAACCCGTTGAATCCGCGTATAAGCTCGTCGACAAAGCCGTCCGGTGTTTTGTCAAGCACCGACAGCACATCGTTGATCGCGTTTTTTAACTGTATGTTGTCGTTAAGCGGCTCAACCGAATAATCGACAAAATCGTGTTCAGATGCTTTTTCTCCGTAGTAAACGCCTATGTTGTATTTCCCGCACATTTCGTCGGCGGACAAATAGCTGACCTCATATTTCTTGCTGTCACCGTAATTTTTAAATCCGCCTTTGTCGCCTGTTTCGCCGCTTTTCCACAGACATATGCGCGAACAGGTGTCGTCTGTGACAATTAAAATAAAATTGCCCGAATACAACTGAGCCGAAAAAGTATCAATAATATATTTGCTGTCATTGTCGACAACCAGTTTATCGCACAACTGACCGCTGTTGACCGAATATTTTGCAAAACCGCCGTAATCGACCGACTGAAGATCAACGTAAAAGTATTTGTCGTCAGCGGCGATCACCATGGTCAGACGGTCGTCAAGATCGTATATCGAGGCAGCGGAATTTAAATTGGGGTCGGTACGTCTTAATGTCGATGTATTGCTGTCGTAATCGTATATTGCGCCACCGATGTAGCATGAGAACGAGCCAAGTGAAGGGAAGCTTTGCTCGTATTTTCCGCTTTCGGTATCGAGCGACAGGTACATCGAGTTTCCATATTTGTCATAGCAAGTGAAAACGGCTCGGTTCCCATTCATGGCGCATGGGCTGAATGAATATGCATCGTCAACGGTGTACCGGTGCGGTTCTCCGTTTGAGTCAAATTCAGTCAGTGTGCAGTTGCCGGATGCCCATATATGACCGCCGAGAGCAAATATATTATTGATATCGTTGCCGGCGTCTATCGTGCGTATAAATTCCATTTTATTGTTAAATAAATGCGCTTTGCTGCCGACAATAATGTATGCGGTTTTGCCGTCAATCAGCCGTATGTTATAACTGTCCGCGGCGTCGAAGTCGCTTTCTTCTGTGCTTTTGTAATACTCAGTCAGATCGGCGCAGACATCGGAGATTATTTCGCCTTTTTTCAGGTCGTAAAACATCGCATAGACCTGATCGTTGCGCTCGTGTGTGACAAGCAATGTGTCATCATACAGCGACGTGCAGTAAATTCCGTCAAATGACTTTGTTGAGCGGAGCAAAAATACATCGCCGAACAGCACGTCACCGAACAGGTCGGCCGTGTTGTCCGGCGTTTTTATCGTTTCCGTGCCGCATGAGCACAGCAGTGACAGAATAAGTGTGAAAACAGTGATTGCAGACAGTATCTTTTTCATATCATCCAACTCCGTATGAGTTACTTCATTTTCATTATAATCTTCACTGCGGAAAAAGTCATCACAAAGCAGTTACAAATGAATTACAATTTTGCGCCTTTGAACTAAAACAACAAAGGTCGTAACTGTTTGCCGTCAAGAGCGGCTGTAACGGCTTCACTGATGCGCGAAAAGTCGGCAACCAGAGAGGTCGGTTTGCCTGCCGGATCGTCCTGAACGAGCGGCACGAAATAAATATTTTTTGTGTTCATAAGAGAGCCGATGTTTTTTGCCGATGCAGCAAGTGCGTCGTTTGTCGCCATTGCAAGCAGCACGGGACGACCGTTTCGCATATGTGCCTTTGCCGCCATGCATACGGCGGTGTCGGTAATGCCGTTTGCAATTTTTGCGGCGGTGTTACCTGTGCACGGAGCCACGACCAATATATCGAGCAGCGCTTTCGGACCGATCGGCTCGGCTTCGACTATGGTGTGGATTATTTCGCGGCCGCAGATGTCGGTAACCTGACTGCGGAAGTCCTCTGCCGAACCGAAACGGGTATCGGTCGAGTAAACGATGGGCGACATTATCGGATATATATCATAGCCCTGCTCACTGAGGGCTTTAAGCTGGCTTATGGCTGATTTAAGGGTGCAGAAGGAGCCGCACATGGCGTATCCCACCCTAATGTTGTTCATGTAAATTCCTCCCTAATGATGCTGAAAACAGCGGTTTTAATGTTTTCGGCGGCGGCACGCGGAGCAGTTTTTGCAGGCAGGGAAGGTGCGTTTACAACTCTTATACCGCCCGCTTTCGCCGCGTCAAAATCTATGCCGTACGGTGATGAGGCAAGCTCGATATAAACGCAGCCGCGAGTCGCCGCGTCAATTTCTGCGTCGCCGAAGATTCGTGCCGGCACGGTGTTAAAAACAAGCGGATAGTCGGCTATATGCTGCGCTATATCTCCGCTGTGAATGTGTTTTATGCCCATTTGTTCGGCGGCGTCAAAGTCGGATGCCTTTCGCGCGCTCATAGTTACATCGGCGCCGAGCGCGGCGAGCCGCCACGACAGCGCCTTGCCGATCCGACCGCCACCGGCAACAAGACATTGCGTGCCCATAATGGCAAAATCGGTTTGATAAACGGCAAGCGCGACAGCGCCCTCGGCGGTAAGCTCGGCGTTTTGAAGGGTAAAATCTTCGCGCGCATTGTAGTCAAATACTATTGCGCCGCTTGCCTTTAGGCGTGCGGCAAAGTCGTCGGGCAGCATACCGCCGATAAAAATATCGCCTTCGTCGGCGGCGCTTACGATGTCGGATAACTGTATCGCGCCGTTTTCTCTCGGCGCATTCAATGTCACGCCGTCGCGCGTGACGGGCAGCGGCAGGATGGTAATATTCTCATGACGGTCGACGGTATGCCCCTCGGCTGTCAGCATTTCTTCCAGCATTTCAAATCGGACGTCTCCGCCAAGTATCCTAAATTTCATCACGCCACCCCAAAATAATAAGTCTCATAGAATCGTCTTTAACAACATTCTATGAGACTTATCGTTTGTTAGTGCATATTCACAAGCAATTTTAGCTTGTCGGGTGTGTTGAGCGATGGGTCGCAGAGCACCTTGTCAAGCAGCATTTCCAGTGTGTCGCCTGCCGCCCTACCTGTGATGCCGAGCGTCGCAAGGTCGTTTCCGTTTATCGCCAGATCGCCGATGCGGTACGGCTCATGCTGCTCTACTATTCGGTCGATCGTGCGGCGCGCATCCGTTGTATCGCGCCTGTTCAACACCGAGAGCGCCGAAAGCAGTCCGATCAGCTCGTCATATGACAGTTCGGCAAGCAGCCGCTTTAATCCCACGCTGTCGAGCGGAGGATCGGCGGCGATAGCTGCCGCTGCCTTTTTCACAGTGGCACGCGCCGCTCTGTCGGTTTTCAGAGACGCGCATACGGCGGCAGCGTCGGCGTTGCAAAGACGTATCAGCGCCGCCAAGCGTATGTTTACACTGCCGTCTATACGGTCGAGGGAAGAAAGCGGCTTACATTCGCACAGCCCTATGTGGCGCAGTCCTCCGCTTGCTATCAGTACTTCGAGCAGGCTCGGACGCGTGCCTGCAAGCGCTTTTTTCAGTTCGCTGAATATACGCTCCGCACTGACGTTTTGCAGGGTGGGCGCCAGCCGTATTGCGGCGTCCAGAGTTTCCTGCTCGATACTGAATCCGAGTGTGGAGGCGAAACGCACCGCGCGCATTATACGCAGTGCGTCCTCGCCGAAGCGGCGTTCAGGCTCGCCGACCGTCCGTAAAACACCGCGCGCAAGATCGTTTTTACCGCCGAATGGGTCGTACAGTCCGCGAATCGGATGATAACCGATCGCATTGACGGTGAAATCACGCCGCGACAGGTCGGCGGCAAAACTGCCTGTAAAGCTGACTGAGTCGGGATGTCGCCCGTCGGAATAACCGCCGTCGACGCGGTAGCGAGTGACCTCGATCGGCACGCCGTCCGATATGACCGTGACCGTTCCGTGCTTCAGCCCGGTTTCAATAACTCGGTCGAATGCGGCACAGACCGCTTCGCACGGCGCCGACGACGCAATGTCGTAGTCATGAGGCATGCAGCCGCGCAACATATCACGCACACAGCCGCCTACCAGCCATGCTTCGTAGCCGAGATCTTCAATTTTTTCAAGTACGACGTTTATTTCCGCCGGAATAATGAAATTTTCCATAAAAATGTCCTTATTCGGTTGTTAACCGGGCAAAAAAGTGGTAATATAATTTAATATAAGGTAAATTATTCAATCGGTAATCCGATCTTAACAGGGGCGATATTGATGAAACAGCTCAACGAATACGATAAGCTGATCGACAGCGTGAAAAAAATTCACATGATCGGCATCGGTGGCGCGGGAATGTGCCCGCTTGCCGAAATTTTGCTCAAAAAGGGGTACGAGCTGACCGGCTCGGACAATAATCAGACCGATACTCTCGCTCGGATACAGGCGCTCGGCGTGCCGGTTACGCTCGGTCATAAGCCGGAGAATGTTCACGGTGCCGAGCTTGTTATCTATTCTGCCGCGATTATGAAGGATAATCCCGAGCTTACCGAGGCTGCCCGACTCGGCATACCGACCCTCGAGCGTTCCTATTTGCTCGGAGCGGTCACGCGCAAGTTTGACAACGTTATCGGTGTATGCGGTACTCACGGCAAAACCACCGTTACATCTATGATAACACAAATTTTGATAGATGCAAACCTTTCTCCGTCGGCGGTCATCGGCGGCAAGCTGCCGCTCATCGGCTCAAACGGTATTTGCGGTGATTCCGAGACGCTTGTCTGCGAGTCGTGCGAGTATGTCGACACATTTTTAACGGAGTCACCCGATATCGCCGTACTGCTCAATGTCGATGAGGATCACATGGAGTATTTCAAAACAATTGATCATTTGATCGGCTCGTTCAGGCAGTTTATCGGCTCGGCTACCAAGTACGCGATAGTCAACGGCGACGACGAACGCAGTATGATTGCTGCCGATGGCATTGATACCCGCGTTGTCACCTTCGGTGAACGCGAATGTGACGATTACTATGCCGCGAATGTTGCCATGTCGCACGGCGGATTTTATGAATTTGACCTGTGCAGCGGCGGAAAGACGCTGACGCATATTTCGCTCGGCTGTCCCGGACGCCACAATGTGGCGAACGCGGTCGCGGCAGCGGCAGCGGCAATGCTGTCGGGAGCGAGCGCAGATGATGTTCAGTACGGACTGTCACGCTTCGGAGGTGCCGGACGACGCTTTGAAATACTCGGTCGTCCGAGAGGCATTACTATTGCCGACGATTATGCACATCATCCGCGTGAGCTTGAGGTGACGCTGAAAACAGCCAAAACTATGGGATATAACCGCGTTTTTGCGGTTTTTCAGCCTTTTACATTCAGCCGCACGGTCATGCTGATGGACGACTTTGCCCGCGTGTTGCAGATCGCCGATCAGGCTGTGCTTGCACAGATAATGGGCTCGCGCGAGATCAATACCTATGGCGTGCACGTCTCCCAGCTTGCCGAAAAGGTGCCGAACTCGGTCTATTTCGATACGTTTGAGCAGATTGCCGATTATATCGTCGAAAACGCCAAAGAGGGCGACCTCGTTATAACCCTCGGCTGCGGTGATATTTATAAGGCGGCAAAGATTATGCTCAGAAAATTGGACGAACAATAAAAATACAGACTTTTATTTAATTTGCAAATATATTTGAAAAAAGAATTACCGCGTCGGTTATGTGAACCGTCGCGGTAATTTTTTTACGCCCTGTTAGGGGTCAGGGAGTAAACGAAATAATAAGGAGGGTATAAAAAGTGATAACGGATGACTCTTTCGGTAATCAGGCGGCTGCCTGTGCGGCGCGGCCTCCGGCCGTATCGGAGCCGGTCGTCTCGTTTGTATTGCTCGGATCGGCCGCACCGCTCGCAAGGTCGGTTACCTCTTTTATAAGCTCATCGTTTCCGATAGCTTTTACGAGGTCAATGAACTTGTTGCTGTCAAGCGCAATGTAAGCCATATAAAAAGTGTCATTGCCAGTGTCATTAATACTATCGTATACATAGCGGGATACATTTATGGTAATCATAGGAGTATCGTGCTTAATTTCCTTGCCGGCGTTTTTACGAATAAGCTCGGCAAGCTTTTTAGTGTTTATTTGCCTTGATTCAATGTACGGCTGTTCCGACGATTCATCTGTCGTTTCAACATCTACCTCTTCAAAACCTGTAATGTTGAAAAGCGTAATATCCATATTCCATTCTTCGTAAGAACCCTTTTCATAGTCGTTATAATTGTCATTGTCGACTTTGCATTTTTCTACCATGTCGGCAAGCGAAGGGATTGAATCGGCTTGATTTTTGCAGATAATCTGCATCAGGTAGTCGAAGGCTTGCGGCATATCGTTGGAAATATTGATATCGAAGATGTAATTGTCGGTACCCAACTGAACATTTACAGTTATGTTGCCTATTGAGTCCTCGCTCAACTCATTGCGTAGTTTTGCATACGCCCTGTCAAAGCCAAGGGCTTTATGATCGCTGCAAACCAGTTCATACAGCTTGTTTTGCTGTGCTTTGGTCAACTCAATTTCAGTTTCATTGTAATCGCTGTAATAGTATGCCGAGGCACTGATATTAACAGTGTTTCCTGTTGGCAGCTCTGTGTACAGCTTGCGGTATTCATCTGTTTGACTCATAATATCACGCATTGACTGATACTGTTCAGCGGTCATAGAAACAGCGCGGTAACGTGTGCCTGTAAATGTGTTGATCTTTACTATGTAGGTATAATCGGAATCTATCGGATCGCGGCCTTCTTTGATTTTCTCCACGCATGAACTGAGAGCCGTGCTTATAATTTCTTTGGCATTTGCGTTTTTGATTTCGATTTTTTTGGACATAGCGTTAAAGTAGCCGGTGTTTGCATTGTTTTGATAGTATAAGGAATCAGATGTTATTATGCTGATCGATTTTATATCGCCTGCGTCGGGAGTAAATGAAATTGCCCATGTGTATGCGCCGTACATTATGCCTATTATCGCAAGGTTAATGACCGCGATGGGGATAAGAGACTTTGCGGCGCCGATAAGGTTGCGAATCTTTTTTGAGGAGATCAGCTCGTATACGCATACGGCGACGATCATGATGATGTAAAGCACGATTATTCCAAACAATTCATCGGCTGATAAATGAGCATTGCCTACGATCAATCCGAAAATAAAAAATGTCGGAATAATGGAAAACACTGTACCGACCAGTACGCGACAAAGCACCTGCATCTTTTTGCCTACTGACGGGTTGCCTGCGTATTCACTTTTTCTGATTTTAAAAAGGAATAGCGCCAGAACAAAGTAGAGCAGAGCGATAACCAGCGTGTAAATGCCAGACGGTATACTGTATAACGGCTGATTATAACCGAAAAATGTTTCTTCAAACAAAGAGAAAATCACATTGTACGATTTGCCCAGCAGATCATAGCCGGTCATTATCGGAACCGTATGGTCTACGGCAGTGCGAACCGCAAAAATGAGTGACTGCGGCAGGAACATCAGTATGCCGGAAATAATAATGTTATTGAAAACCGTGCCGGTGACAGCCATTGCAACGGCAACACAGGCGGCTGTAAACATTGAACCGGCAAAAACGGTGAACATGCATGTAAAAACAGTCGTGTAGTTGATTATAAACAGGTGCGGAAATATTTGATGCGATACAACCGCAATGAGCGTGCTTGAAAGTATTGCAATGAGCGTCCATGCAATAACTGCCGCCGCTGTGCTGATAAAAACACATTCGCGCGTTTCGCATATTGAGTGGTAAAAGTCGCTGGTGTTGCGGCGGTTGAGCCAATTAAACGCGCACAACATCAGTATCGGAGCAGCAATCATTGTCAGCACAATTATGGGATGAATTTGCAGTATGGTGACGGCGGTAGCTGTTGCATTGCCGGATGCGCTGCCTGATGTAACATCAATGAGCGAGCCGACTGTTATCATCACTGCCTCAATGCACATAACTATCGAAAAAATGAGTCCGGCTATTTTGAGCTGCCGCATTGATTCAATAAAAATTCCCGGACTGAATATTCTTTTTTTCATGCTTATCCCTCCAGTATATCTTTAAAATCGTAGCCGAGCGCTTCCATTTCATATGTGAAAACTTCCTCAAGGGAGAGCGGAAGCACATCAAGCAGCGTCGGGCTCATGGCGGACAGCGCCGAAACGGTCACATCGCGATTGCCGCGGACAATAAAATTCGCCACCGAACCGTGTTTAATGAATTTCAGTATCTCAATACCGTTGAATTTTGCGCGGTCGTATTCCTCCGGGAATGCGATCTGTACCTTAAACAGGCTGGTTTTCAGGTTTTGGATATCGCTTTCAAATACCAGACCGCCCTTATGCAGCAGTGAAAGCTGATCGCAGGTGTCCTCCAATTCGCGCAGTGAGTGCGATGTGATGATAGCGGTAGCCTTTCGGTCAATTACATCCTCACATATCAGTTTTTTGACCAGATTACGCATGATCGGGTCAAGCCCGTCAAAGGTCTCATCAAAGAATATGTACGCCGGACGGGTGGCAAGTGAAAGAATTGTCGCCGCCTGCCGCTTCATGCCCTTTGAAAAGGTGTTAATGCTGGCTTTTGTGTTCAGCCCGAAACCGGCAGCAAGCTCGCGGTAGCGTGCGTCGTCAAATGTGGGGTATACCGCCCGATACAGCTTTGCCATGCGATCCATAGACGCGCCGTTAATAAAGTAAAGGTCGTCGGGAACAAACATAATTTTGCTTTTTACATTGGGATTTTCGTACACGGGCTCGCCGTCAATGGTGATGCTGCCCTCGTCGGCACGGTATATGCCGGCAATCATACGCAGGAAGGTCGATTTGCCCGCTCCGTTGGAGCCGACCATGCCGTATATGCAGCCTTCCTGAATTTTGCATGATATACGGTCAAGTGCGGTAAAGTCGTCGAATTTTTTAACTACGTTTTCCGCAACTATCATTTTTCTGCACCTCTCACATCATAGATTTGGTTGATAAGCTCGGTCAGCTCATCTTTAGTTATTCCGGCGAGCTTTAATTCTTTGATTTGTTCTTTGACGTTGTTCAGATTGGTACGCCGCTTTTTTTCAATAAGCTGCACAGCATCGTCGGAGATGAAACAGCCCTTTCCGGGAACCGAGTAAATAATGCCGCATGAGTCAAGCTCGGAATAAGCCTTTTGCACAGTGTTTGGGTTGATCGACAGCTCGATCGAAAGACTGCGTACCGACGGCATTTGGTCGCCGGCGGATAAAATGTGCTTTAATATGTATGTCTCTGCCTGTTCGACCAACTGCTCGTATACCGGACAGCGTGACATCGGATCAATACAGAACATGACTCTCCTCCTTTTCGTTTTTTTCTCTGTAAACTAAAAGTTATAGGTGTACTATCACGAATAGTACACCTATAACATACCACGCATATTTTGCTTTGTCAATAGTTATTATGAAAAAAATATTTTGAAATGGATTTTACCTCTGTAAAGCAAATTTCAAAATGTATAAAAATATTTGGGCATAAAAATAAGCGTATCTCATTGATACGCTTAAATTATTATTCTGTTTACACGTTGCCAAGTACGATGGGCAGTGCTTTTTCCGGCGTTATATTCTTAATAAACGCGACTTCGCTGCAAATGAGCGACTCGGCTTCTTTTTTTATGCGCTCGTCGCTGACGTGCAGTCGCTTATTTCTGCCGAGCAGTTCACGTTGGTGGCAGTGAATGGAGCGAACGATGCGTATTACCTGTCTGCGGTCGCCGCCTTTGATTATTTCACGGTATTTTTCCATCCGTTCATAGTCGTTTGTTATCCAGCCGTCCTCCTCAATGCTTTCATCACTGAGCAGCAGATTCAGTTCGTCACAGGTCAGCACACTGCGTATTTTTGATACCAGATCCTCGTTGTCGATCGGTACATATACGGTCGAGTTTTCGGCAAAAACCGGACGGAGTACATAATATTCCTTTGTCACACCGCGAATACGTTCGCGTTTAATTTCAGCAATGCGGCATACTCCCGTTGAGCCGTAGCTGATATAGTCGTTTACATTATACATTTCTTTCTCCCCACATGAAACGGCCGTACCGAAGCAAACGGAACAGCCGCGTGATGCATAAACTATCTGTTTTTCTTATGCATCCATTATACCATTTTTTGAGCCTCTTTGTTATAGGCAAATTAGCCAAAAATCGCTGTTAAAACAGCGGTAAACGCCGCTCCCACGTTACCGTGAAAGCGGCGTTTCAGCTATTTACGACCGATTGTCTTATTCCTCGACTTCGTAGAGCGCCTTCAGCTTGAGAAGGTGATCGTAACGAGCCTTGGAGTTTTCAACAGCCTTGTCGAACAGAGCGGTTGCACGCTCCGGATTGGATCTCATCAGTGAGGAGTAGCGAGCCTCGTTCATGATGAACTCCTTATAGTCGGTGGAAGCCGCCTTGGAGTCGATGGTGAACGGGTTCTTGCCCTGAGCCTTAAGAGCCGGGTTGAAGCGGAACATATTCCAGTAGCCGCAGTCAACAGCCTTCTTCATCTCGGCCTGGCAATTGGTCATGCCGCCCTTGATGGAGTGCATTTCGCACGGAGCATAGCCGATGATGAGGGACGGACCCGGATAAGCCTCGGCCTCCTGAATGGCCTTGAGGGTCTGGTTCATATCAGCGCCCATGGCGATCTGAGCAACGTAAACGTAGCCGTATGACATAGCGATTTCGGCAAGCGACTTCTTGGCAATGGCCTTACCGGCAGCTGCAAACTGAGCAACCTGACCGATCTGGGAAGCCTTAGAAGCCTGACCGCCGGTGTTGGAGTAAACCTCGGTATCGAATACCATGATGTTTACATCCTCGCCGGAAGCGAGAACATGGTCAACACCGCCGAAGCCGATGTCGTATGCCCAACCGTCTCCGCCGAAGATCCAAACAGACTTCTTGGAGAGGTATTCCTTGTTTTCGGCGATGTCCTTGCAGATATCGCACTTGTTAGCGGTCTTTGCAGCCTCTGCGGCAAGAGCCTTTGCGGCAACGCTGTTTGCGGCGCTGTCGGTGAGGGTGTCGAGATACTTCTCGGCAGCCGCCTTAAGCTCGGCGGAAGCCTTGTCGGACTCGGCAACAGCCTTTGCGTCGTCGATAAGACGGTTGCGGATGGCTTTCTGACCGAGGTACATACCGTAGCCGTGCTCGGCGTTGTCCTCAAAGAGTGAGTTTGCCCAAGCGGGGCCGTGGCCGTCCTTGTTGACGGTGTACGGAGAGGTAGCAGCCGGGCCGCCCCAAATGGAGGAGCATCCGGTAGCGTTGGAGATATACATTCTGTCGCCGAAGAGCTGAGTGATCAGGCGAGCGTAAGAAGTCTCTGCACAGCCTGCACATGAGCCTGAGAACTCAAGCAGCGGCTGTTTGTACTGGCTGCTGATGACGTTGAGCGAAGCGGTAACTTCCGGCTTCTCGGTAACGTTGGCAACGCAGTAGTCGAATACGTCCTGCTCAGCAAGCTGAGACTCGGCGGGAACCATTTTCAGCGAGTTAGTCGGGCAGACGCCGATACAAACGCCGCAACCCATACAATCCAGCGGAGAAACGGCAAGAGTGTAGGTGTAGTTGGTCTTTACAACCGGCTTCGGAGCTTTCTTCATGTTTGCGGGAGCGGCTGCGACCTCCTCGTCGCTCATAGCGAACGGACGGATGGTAGCATGCGGGCAAACGAAAGCACACTTGTTACATTTAGCACAGGTGTCAGCGTTCCACTCGGGTACCATAACGGCAACGCCGCGCTTCTCGTAAGCGGAAGCACCCTGCTCGAATGTACCGTCGACATGGTCGATAAAGGCGGAAACAGGCAGTGAGTCGCCGTCCATCTTGCCAACCGGCTTGAGGATGTTGTCGACCATCTTGACCAGCTTAGCGGGGCCGTTCTCGACGACAACAGCAGTTTTGTCCTCGGCGTTAGCCCAGTCTGCGGGAACGTCGATCTTAACGAATGCGGTAGCGCCGGCGTCAATGGCTTTCCAGTTCATTTCGACGACGTCCTTACCCTTCTTCATGTAGGAGGCTTCAGCCTTTTCCTTCATGTACTTGATAGCGTCCTCTGCGGGCAGAATCTTTGCGAGTGCGAAGAATGCCGACTGGAGGATGGTATTGGTACGCTTGCCCATGCCGATCTGAGCGGCGAGGTCGATAGCGTTAACGGTGTAAAGCTGAATGTTGTTATTGGCGATGTAGCGCTTGGCTTCGGCAGGCATATGTTTGTCAAGCTCAGCGGCATCCCACTGGCAGTTGATCAGGAATACGCCGCCCGGCTTTACGTCGTTGACCATCTTGTATCCCTTGATAACATACGAGGGGTTGTGGCAGGCAACGAAGTCAGCCTTATTGACATAGTAGGGGCTCTTGATCGGCTTGTCGCCAAAGCGCAGGTGGCTTATGGTGATACCGCCGGTCTTCTTGGAGTCATACTGGAAGTATGCCTGAACATATTTATCGGTATGGTCACCGATGATCTTGATCGAGTTCTTGTTAGCACCGACAGTACCGTCGCCGCCGAGACCCCAGAACTTGCACTCGATGGTGCCGGCTGCTGCGGTGTTGGGCGAGGGCTTCTCCTCGAGGGAGAGACCGGTAACATCGTCGTTGATGCCGATAGTGAACTGATGCTTAGGCTCAGCCTTGGAGAGTTCCTCGTAAACGGCGAAAATGCTTGCCGGAGGAGTATCCTTTGAACCGAGGCCGTAACGTCCTCCGATGATCTTGTACGATTTGCCGAGCGAAGCGCAGGCGGTAACGACATCCATGTAAAGCGGCTCGCCGAGAGCGCCGGGCTCCTTGGTTCTGTCAAGAACGGCAATCTTCTTTGCGGTCGCAGGAATAGCCTCGACCAGCTTTTCGGCAGAGAAGGGGCGATAGAGACGAACCTTGACAAGGCCGACCTTTTCGCCGTTTGCGTTCATGTAGTCGATGACTTCCTCTGCAACGTCGCAGATAGAGCCCATGGCTACGATAACGCGCTCTGCGTCGGGTGCGCCGTAGTAGTTAAAGAGCTTGTAGTCGGTGCCGAGCTTTTCGTTAACCTTGCCCATGTATTCCTCAACGATAGCGGGAACGGCATCATAATATTTGTTGCAGGCCTCACGGTGCTGGAAGAAGATATCTCCGTTCTCGTGAGAACCGCGCATGGTCGGATGCTCCGGATTAAGAGCGCGCTGACGGAACGCCTTTACAGCGTCCATATCGCACATTTCCTTCAGATCGTCGTAATTCCATACTTCGATCTTCTGAATCTCGTGAGAGGTGCGGAAACCGTCGAAGAAGTTGATGAACGGAACGCGGCCCTTGATAGCGGCGAGGTGAGCAACGGCGCCGAGGTCCATGACCTCCTGCGGGTTGGTCTCGGCCAGCATTGCAAAGCCGGTCTGACGGCAGGCGTAAACGTCTGAATGGTCGCCGAAGATGTTGAGAGCGTGGCTGGCAACGCAGCGAGCCGAAACGTGGAATACGGTCGGCAGCAGTTCGCCGGCGATCTTGTACATATTCGGGATCATCAGCAGCAGGCCCTGAGATGCGGTGTAGGTGGTGGTCAGGGCGCCGGCTGCGAGCGAGCCGTGAACGGTGCCTGCGGCACCTGCCTCTGACTGCATTTCGGCGACCTTAACGGTGGTGCCGAAAATGTTTTTCTGACCGGCTGCTGACCACTGGTCAACGTAATCGGCCATCGGGCTGGACGGGGTGATCGGGTAAATGCCGGCTACTTCGGTAAATGCATACGATACATAAGCAGCGGCATTGTTGCCGTCCATGGTTTTCATTTTTCTTGCCATGAATATATCCTCCTTAAAATATTAAGCAAAATGATAGAAAAACAGGTAAAAAGGGCGCACGCGCCCCATTACATATTTGCATAACTAAAATAATAACACTTTTCTTACAATATGTAAATAGAAAAATTGCTCAAAAAGCGGCAAATAAAGACACATTTTTAGCTCTTTCGCCTGATGAAAAGACTGTTCGCGGCACTTATGACGGTTTGCATGACTATTTCGATACGGTTGTTCTCCGTTTGCCGGTCATATGCTCGACCGTCAGCTTGAAAACAGCGGTGCGGGGGACTACCGCGTCGTCAAACGGCATCGGCTCGTCATAGTAGTGCTCCATTATACGGCATAGCGCATCGTGCTTTTCTTCGTCTGCGACCATTTCGACCCGTCCGCAGCCGATGACGCTTTCATATTCCATCGTGCAGCTTTTCTTTTGATCGTTGAATACGAGTCTGTGCGAGCAGTCGGCTTCAAAGCTTGCGCGGCCGTTTTGCCGTATAAGTTCGAGCTTTTTGCCCTCTTTTGCGCCGTGAAAGTACAGCACCGGCATGCCGTCTGACAGGCTCATGCCGAAATTGAGCGGTATTATGTACGGATACTCTCCGTCGCAAAATGCCAGTCGGCACACGTCACACTTTTTTAAAACTGCCGTCATTTCCTCTTTATCGGTTATTTCTCGGTCGCTTCGCCGCATAAACGGTCAACCCTTTCACAGATGTATTATTTCAGCTATTATAACAGATAAACGGTCATCGGTAAAGTGGATAAGTGCGCCTTTTCTGACGGTGATTGTATAATTCTTATTGACTTTTTCGGCGATTGACTATAATATTATTATGTGTTTTTGTATGCGAAACGCATAGGCGATACAAATTGAGATACACTCGCTTTGAAATGAAGTGTTTTGTTTTTAATTGTATTGCCATATATTTTAGGAGGAGAAATTTATAATGGATGACCCCGGGAGTATTATGCTTAAGCTGATCCTATTGTTTGCACTGATACTGGTGAACGCCTTTTTCGCAATGAGCGAACTGGCGGTCATAACCCTCAATGACTCAAAGATCGAGAAAATGGCCGAGGACGGCGATGTTCGGGCACAAAAGGTGCTTCGTCTTACGTCCGATTCGTCACGTTTCCTGTCGACCATTCAGGTCGGCGTTACACTGGCGGGATTTTTGACATCGGCAGTCGCGGCGACCTCGTTCAGTGAGGTTTTGGCCGGTTGGCTGTGCAATGTACTTGACATTACGTCAAAAACGGCTCAAGGCTTTGTGTCATCGGTCTCGCTTGTTCTTATAACACTCATTATTTCTTACTTTTCGCTCGTGCTCGGCGAGCTGCTGCCAAAGCGCATCGCCATGCACAATCCGGAAAGCATTTCGTTCCGCATAGTCGGTATATTGCTTTTCCTGCGCGGCTTTTTGCGTCCGCTCGTTGCACTGCTCAGTGCGTCGACCAATGCGCTGCTGCGCCTTATCGGTATCAATCCGAATGATGATCCGCAGGCGGTGACCGAGGAAGAGATCCGTATGCTGGTCGATGTCGGCGAGGAAAAAGGCGTTATCGAGGAAAGTCAAAAGGAAATGATAAACAACATTTTCGAGTTTGATGACATTGTCGCCTCCGACGTAATGACCCACCGTACCGATGTAGTCTCGGTCGATATAAACGACAGCTATGACAAGGTGGTCAAAACGGCTATCGAGGAGGGATACTCGCGCATACCGGTTTATGACGACGACCCCGATGATATTAAGGGCGTGCTGTATGTTAAGGACTTGCTCAAATACGTCGGTCAGGATTTGCCCAAACGCGGTCTTGCCCATTTGATAAGAAAGGCGTATTTTATTCCCGAGTCGAAAAAATGCGGCGAGCTTTTCTCCGAAATGACCGAAAAGCATGTTCAGCTTGCAGTCGTGTCGGATGAATACGGCGGTTTCGCCGGAATAGTTACCATTGAGGACCTGATCGAATCGATCGTCGGCAATATTCAGGATGAATATGATAATGAGGACGAGGAATTTGAGCAGCTTAATGATAATACTTATACGATTGACGGTGTGACCGATATTGAGGCAGTCGAGGAGCAACTCGGCATTAAGCTGCCGGAGGGTGAGTATGATACCGTCGCCGGTATGATACTGTCGATACTCGGCCGCATTCCCGACGAGGATGAGCATCCGACTGTCACTGTTTCGGGCTGCGAATTTACGGTGGAGAGTATTAACGAGCGCCGTATCGAGCGTGTCAGGATTGTCAGACTGACACCTGAGGAGACCAAAGCGAAAAATGCATAACTAACAAAAAATGAGGTGCGTACAGCACCTCATTTTCAGGTAAACGCATAAACACTGTATATGTCAGTTCGCAAAATCCTGACATTAAATAAAACTACGGAGCTGTTGTAATAATGAAAAAAAGCGGAAAACCGACCGTTTTCATAGTAAGATCGGCGATAATTGCCGCGCTTTACGCCGTGCTTACGGTCGCCGTTGCGCCGCTGTCCTACGGAGCGGTCCAGTGCAGAGTGTCGGAAGCGCTGTGCGTGCTTGCGGCGTTTACTCCGGCGGCGATACCCGGCCTTACGGCAGGCTGCCTGATTGCAAACGCAATCAGCTTTAATCCTGTCGATATGCTTTGCGGCACCGCGGCGACCTTTGTCGCGACGGTAATAGCGTACAAACTGCGAAATGTACGGGTAAAAGGCGTTCCCATCTTGACTCCGCTGCCGGCGGTCCTGTTGAATATGCTGGTGGTAGGCTTGGAACTGGCTGTCTATATGCCTGTTGAGGGCAAAAGCTTTGCCGTCGGGTTTGCTATACAGGCGGCGTCGGTCGGAGCAGGTCAATTTGTCGCCTGCTATTTGCTGGGATTGCCGCTTTACTCGCTCATTGACCGCACGAAACTGAAAAAACTGCTTGAAGATCAGGAGCATGGTAATTATGGTAACCGATGAACAGATAAAAAGAATAAACGAGCTGGCAAAAAAACAGCGCGAAGTCGGCTTGACCGACGAGGAGAAGTCCGAGCAGGCAATTCTGCGAAAGGCGTATGTCGACGCGTTTCGTCAAAGTCTTGAGGGGCAGCTTGATTCGATAACCGTAGTTGAAAAGGACGGTTCGCGGCACAAGCTGGAGAAAAAATTATGAAAATCGTCGTTCTTGACGCGCAGACAGTAACCAAAGGCGATCTGCCGCTTGAAGGGCTTGCCCGATTCGGCGAACTGCAAGTGTACGATCTTACTCCGCCAGAGCTTATCGCCGAACGCGTTGCCGATGCCGACATCGTCCTGTGCAATAAAACAAAGCTCTGTGCCGACAATCTTGTCGGTGCCGATCACCTTAAGTACATCGGACTTTTTGCCACCGGTTATAACAATATTGACACCGAATATGCTAAAACGCACGGTATCACCGTGTGCAACGCCGGCAGCTATTCGACCGATGCGGTTGCACAGCAGACATTTGGTTTTATTCTCAATCATTACACGCACATTGCCGATTACGACCGCTTTGTAAAGGCGGACGGCTGGCTTGAAAGCAAGACTTTTTCGCCGTTCTGTTTTCCGACGGCGGAGCTTGCGGGCAAAACGCTCGGCATAGTCGGCTACGGCAAGATCGGTCGGCGCGTGGCGGTTATCGCTGCCGCGTTCGGTATGAATGTGCTTGCTTTTACACGCACTAAGCGGCAGGACGATATTGCCGAGATGGTCGGCTTCGAGGAACTGCTGCAGCGCTCAGATGTGGTAACGCTTCATTGTCCGCTTAACGAGCAGTCACACCTGATGTTTAACGCCGACGCGTTCGATAAAATGAAGGAAGGCGCTTATTTTGTAAATACCGCTCGAGGCGGAGCGGTTGACGAACAGGCGCTTTTTGACGCGCTTGAGAGCGAAAAACTTTCCGGCGCCGGGATAGACGTGCTTACCGACGAACCGATGCGCGCTGACTGTGTATTGCGCGGAGCAAAGAATATTACATTTTCACCGCATGTCGCTTGGGCACCGCTTGAAACGCGTCTGCGGTTAATGGATATCGTTACAGATAATATTGCGGCATTCCTTGACGGATGCCCGAAAAACACAGTCGTCTGAAAGAAAATTAGGGGTATGAAAAGATGTTGAAAATCCTGTCAAACAGCCACACGCACACCAATTACTGCGACGGCATTGCTTCGCCTCGCGAAATGGCGGAAAAAGCGGTTTCACTCGGCTTTGTTTCGCTCGGCTTTTCGGTACATTCACCGCTGCCGTACAGAAACGATTACGCAATCGCCGAAACGCGGCTGCCTGCATATCTGGACGAGATAAGCGCTCTTAAAAAAGAATATGACGGCAGGCTTGAAATTTTGTTAGGTATTGAGCTTGACGCCGACAGCGATATCGACCTGTCACCGTACGAATATGTCATCAGTTCGGTGCATCAGCTCCACGGTGAGAATGGCAGAGTCTATGCCGTAGACAGCACTCCGGAGGAACTGAAGCGCTGCGTTGACGAGTTGTTCGGAGGTGACGCGCTTGCGCTGGCCGCCGAGTTTTATGCTGCCAGTGAGAGAGCGGCTTTGCGCGACGGCGTACACATCGTCGGTCACTTCGACCTGATATCCAAATTCAATGATACTCTTTCGCTTTTTGATGAACGTGATCCGCATTATTTCGGCTTGGCGAGTAAGGCGATATTCAATATTCTGCGCCAAAAGCCCGGTATGATTTTTGAGGTCAATACCGGCGCGATGT
>USQH01000016.1 GCA_900556765.1 uncultured Oscillospiraceae bacterium | reverse complement strand
CCGTACGTCCTTGAATGCGGTGTATCGGCCGCTCCCGATGAAGTGCGCGGTCAGGTCGTAAAGGCGAGCATTGTTCTCGTCAACGGCACCGAGCCGAGCGACGAGCTGAAAAAGAAAATTCAGGAATACGTCAAGCATCGCACTGCTCCTTACAAATATCCCCGTATCGTCGAATTCCGCGACGAGCTGCCGAAAACAGTCAGCGGAAAAATTCAGCGTAACAAGCTGTGATGGCTTTACGCAGTCAACGATTCGACAACATAAAAATGTAAAAAATTGCATACAGCACTTGACATTTTACCAAAGAAATGATAAAATAAGCCAAATTCAAATATTCAAAGGCGTTGAAGAAAAGGACGCGGATCACTGTTTTTTTCAGAGAAGCGGCGGTTGGTGCAAGCCGTTAAAGAACCGATCCGATGTTTGTAGTTTCCGAGCCGGGAGGAAGAAAGGCCGTGCGCCGAGTAGAACCTCTCCGTGATTGCTGCGTGAATGCATAGAGGTTGTTTGACCTCAAGAGTGGCGGCTTTCTTTACCGAAACCGCAATTTGAGTGGTACCGCGGGTTTATTACAAGCTCGTCTCAAAGTCATTCTTTGGGACGGGCTTTTTTCGTCCCTTAAAAGCCGAAAGGGAGAGTAAAATGGAGCAGAAAATTACCGGTCTTGATTACAAAATTAAGGAAATGGCGGGACGAATCCGCGAGCTGAGAGAGATCGAGGGTCTGACAACGGCTCAGATGGCGCAGAAAACCGCCGTTTCCGAGCAGGAGTACATCGAGTGCGAAAACGGTCACAGCGACCTGAACTTCGCCTTTATTTACCGCTGTGCGCTCGCCTTTAACGTCGACGTTACCGACATCATCGGCGGCTACAGTCCGAAGCTGAAATCATACACACTTACCAGACGCGGCAACGGTCAAAGAATCGAGCAGGCGCACGGCATGACATACTACAATCTTGCCGCCGCATTTCAGAACAGGATCGCCGAGCCGCTGTACGTCCGCAGCACATTCAGCGAGGATGCACAGCACCGCGACATCGAGCTGACCACACACGCCGGTCAGGAGTGCGATCTCGTAATCGAGGGCAAGCTGAAGGTTCAGGTGGGCGAACACAGCGAGATACTCGGCCCCGGCGACTGCATTTATTACGATTCGGCAACTCCGCACGGAATGATCGCCGTTGACGGCAGCGACTGTCTCTTTTATGCGATAGTTCTCAATCCCACCGGCGAGCCTATTCCCGAGCTGACCCCCGACAAGACGATAAGCGACACCGCTAAGCGCGCAAAGGATGAAAAAGAACGCGTTTATCAGAAGTTTGTCGACGTTGTGGAAAACGAAAAAGGTACTCCGACCTCCATTAAGTTTAAAAACGAGGATAAATTCAACTTTGCCTTTGATGTGGTCGACGCCATCGCCGACAAATCGCCCGACAAGCTGGCAATGCTGCACATTTCAAAGGATAAGACCGAGCGCCGCTTTACATTTAAGGATATGAAAAAGGCGAGCAACCAGTGCGCCAACTACTTTAAATCGCTTGGCATCAAAAAAGGCGACCGCGTAATGCTGGTACTGAAACGCCATTACCAGTTCTGGTTTGCTATTCTGGGACTGCATAAATTAGGCGCGATAGCCATTCCGGCGACCAATCAGCTCCAGTCACACGACTTTGAGTACCGTTTCAAAGCCGCCGGTATCAGCGCGATAATCTGCACCGCCGACGGTGATTCAGCCCATCAAGCTGAGCTGGGAGCAGAGGGCTGCGACGAGCTTCGTCACCGCATAATCGTCGGCGGCGAGCGCGAGGGCTGGCGCAGCTTTGACGACGAATACAAGCTGTTCAGCACTCATTTTAAGCGCGAGGCAGATGCACCCTGCGGCAACGATCTCATGCTGATGTTCTTTACCTCCGGCACGACCGGCTATCCGAAGATCGCCGCGCACAATTACAAATACGCGCTCGGTCATTACATCACTGCAAAATACTGGCACGGCGTCAGCGAAAACGGTCTGCACTTTACCATTTCGGACACCGGCTGGGGCAAGGCGCTGTGGGGCAAGCTGTACGGTCAGTGGCTGTGCGAGGGAGCTGTGTTCACCTACGATTTCGACCGCTTCGACGCCGCCGATATACTGCCCATGTTCGCAAAATACCACATAACAACATTCTGCGCTCCTCCGACCATGCTCAGAATGATGATAAAACAGGATATTTCAAAATACGACCTGTCAAGCGTTAAACATATGACCACCGCCGGCGAAGCACTCAACCCTGAGGTCTACCGCCAGTTTGAGAAAGCGACCGGACTGCATATCATGGAGGGATTTGGTCAGACAGAGCTGACGCTCGCCATCGCCAACCTCATGGGCGAGCCGCACAAGATCGGTTCAATGGGTAAACCGTCGCCGCTGTACGACATCGATCTGGTTGACTCCGACGGGAACTCAGTCCCCGTGGGCGAAACGGGCGAGATCGTCGTAAAGACGAGCGAGCATATCCCCTGCGGTCTGTTCGCGGGATACTATCTGAACGAAGAAAAGACCAACGAAGTATGGCACGACGGATACTATCACACCGGCGATGTCGCATGGCGTGACGAGGACGGCTTCTACTGGTATGTCGGACGCGTTGACGATGTTATCAAATCGTCCGGCTACCGCATCGGACCGTTCGAGATCGAAAGCGTCATAATGGAACTGCCGTACGTCCTTGAATGCGGCGTATCGGCCGCTCCCGATGAAGTACGCGGTCAGGTCGTAAAAGCGAGCATCGTTCTCGTCAACGGCACCGAGCCGACCGACGAGCTGAAAAAGGAAATTCAGCGCTATGTCAAGGAAAAAACCGCGCCATACAAATACCCCCGTATCGTCGAATTCCGCGACGAACTGCCGAAAACGGTCAGCGGAAAGATTCAGCGCAACAAGCTGTGATTATTTGCCATCACTTATGATTGTTTGCGATAGTTATTTCCGAATTCACCCGTTTGGGGCTTTGTTGCATCAGGATTACGACAAAATTCGGCAAAAATCTCGGCAGGAATAAATTTGTGTGCTCAGCACTGTAATTTGGTGATATAATGGATTATAAACGAGTGACCCTGCTGTCGGGGCATTACGGCAGCGGAAAAACTAATATCGCGGTCAACATCGCTCTGGAACTGAAAAAGCACCGCGACAATGTCGCCATAGCCGACCTCGATATCGTAAACCCCTACTTCCGCACAAAGGACAGCCAGGCGGAGCTTGAAAACGCAGGCATACGCTTTATCTGCTCCGAATACGCGAATACCAACCTCGATATTCCCGCTTTGCCGCAGCAGATGTATTCGATAACCGATGACCAAACGCTTACGGCGGTAATGGATATCGGCGGCGATGACCGAGGTGCGCTTGCACTCGGCAGATACACGCCTGCGATTATCGAGGAGAACAACTACGATATGCTGTTGGTGGTCAACCGCTTCCGTCCGCTGACTCCCGACGCCGAATCGACCGTTGAAATTATGCGGGAGATAGAGGCTGCCGGCGGACTACCCTTTACCGGCATAATAAACAATTCAAATCTCGGCGATGAAACCACGCCCGAGGATGTGTTATCCTCCGTGGAATACGCCGAAAAAATATCGTCACTGACCGGACTGCCGGTCAAAATGACCACCGTGCGAGCGGAGATATACAATCAGTTAACCGACAAAGTACCGGACCTGTTTCCGTTAACTTTACAACCAAAGATAAGGTAATAAGGAGAGTGTTCAACATGGCAAAGCTGACATTTAGAACAGACTACTGCAAGGGCTGCGGTCTTTGTATCAATGTCTGCCCGAAAAACGTCCTTGCTCTGAACAAGGAAAAAATCAACAAAAAGGGACATCACCCGATTGAGGCAGCAAATCCCGACGCCTGCATCGGCTGCGCGTTCTGCGCGACAATGTGCCCCGACTGTGTAATCAAGGTGGAAAGGTGAGTAACAAAAATGTCTGAAAAAGTACTTATGAAAGGCAACGAAGCCATTGCCGAAGCCGCCATTCGTGCCGGCTGTCTGCATTACTTCGGCTATCCCATCACTCCGCAAACCGAGATCGCCGCTTACATGGCAAAGAAAATGCCCAAAATCGGCGGTACATTCCTGCAGGCTGAAAGCGAAGTCGCCGCTATCAACATGGTATACGGCGCCGCATCCGCAGGCAGACGCAGCATGACCTCCTCCTCCAGCCCCGGCGTTTCGCTCAAGGGCGAAGGTCTGTCATATATGGCAGGTGCCGATCTGCCCGCGGTAGTTATCAACGTACAGCGCGGCGGCCCCGGCCTCGGCGGTATCCAGCCCTCCCAGTCCGACTACTTCCAGTCGACCAAGGGCGGCGGTCACGGCGACTATCGCATGATCGTACTGGCTCCCGCGTCCGTTCAGGAAATGGCGGACATGACCGTTAAAGCATTCGATCTTGCCGACAAGTACCGCATGACGGCGATGATACTCGCCGACGGTACTATGGGACAGATGATGGAGCCGGTATCGCTTGATCTGGAAATTGCCGACGCACCCGAAAAGCCGTGGGCTACCACCGGAACAAAATGCAGCCGTGAACACAATATTATAAATTCTCTCTCGCTCGTTGCCGAGGAACTGGAGCGCATGAACTTTGACCGCTATGCAAAATACGCAGAGGTCGAGAAGAACGAAGTTATGTACGAGGAGTACATGATGGATGACGCTGAGATCTGCGTCGTTGCTTTCGGCATTGCGGCACGCGTATCCAAAAACGCCATTGTCGCCGCACGCAAGGAGGGCATCAAGGTCGGTCTTATCCGCCCGATCACATTGTGGCCGTTCCCGACCGAAGCAATAGCAAAGGCCGCCGACAAGGCGAAGAAGTTTATTTCGGTCGAGCTGTCCATGGGTCAGATGATCGAGGATGTGCGCCTGGCTGTTAACGGCAAGGCGGACGTCACGCTCTGCAACCGCGCAGGCGGCATGATCCCCTCTCCCGAACAGGTGCTTGACGCAATTAAAAACGGAGGTGCGAAGTAATGGTAGTATTTGAAAAACCGAAGTCGCTGACCGACGTACCTATGCACTATTGCCCCGGTTGTACCCACGGCATAGTTCACCGTCTGGTCGCCGAAGTCATAGACGAACTGGGTATCGAGGGCAAAGCGATCGGTATTGCTCCCGTCGGATGCTCGGTACTGGCGTACAATTATTTCACCTGTGACATGATAGAAGCGGCGCACGGCCGCGCTCCCGCAGTCGCTACCGGTGCAAAGCGCGCCAATCCCGACAACTTTGTATTTACATATCAGGGAGACGGCGACCTTGCCTCCATCGGCATGGCGGAAACAGTACACGCCGCCGCCCGTAATGAAAATATATCGGTCGTATTCATCAACAACGCTATATACGGCATGACCGGCGGTCAGATGGCTCCTACCTCCCTGCCCGGTCAGGTAACACAAACTTCACCCTACGGCAGAGACGTAAAGGCATGCGGTTACCCCGTTAAGGTATGCGAGATGCTCTCCACCCTCGACGGTCCCGAATACATTACACGCGTTGCCGTTAACAATGTTAAAAACATCAAGGTGGCAAAGCAGGCCATTAAAAAAGCATTCCAGAATCAGCTTGACGGCAAGGGCTTCTCTCTCGTAGAGGTCATTTCAAGCTGCCCGACCAACTGGGGCATGACACCTCAAAAGGCGCTTGAATGGATTGACGAGAAAATGATCCCGTACTATCCGCTCGGCGTCTACAAGGATCGCTCCGCGGACAAACAGGAGGGCTGAAAAATGACTAAACAGATTCTTATCGCCGGTTTCGGCGGACAGGGCATCCTCTTTGCCGGTAAATTTCTCGCTTACAAGGGACTGATCGACGAAAAGCAGGTCAGTTGGCTTCCCTCCTACGGTCCGGAGATGCGCGGCGGCACAGCAAGCTGCAGCGTTATCATCAGCGACGAACCGGTCGGATCGCCCATCGTTTCATCGCCCGATGTTTTGATTGCAATGAATCTGCCCTCGCTCGACAGATACGAGGCAAGCGTTCCCGCCGGCGGCACTATTATCGCCGACTCATCGCTTATTGAACGCAAGGTCGCACGCGACGATGTAAACGTATGCTATGTTCCTGCGACCAAGCTCGCCGGCGAAAACGGCATTCCGACGCTTGCAAACATGATAATCATCGGCAAGCTGCTCGACATTCTCGGCAACTTTGACGAAAAGAGCGTTACCGCCGCTCTCGGCAAGGTCATTTCAGCCAAACACGCCGATATGCTCGACGTTAATATGAAAGCGATCAAGCTGGGCAGCGAAATAAAATAAGGAGGACTCCGAAAATGGATATCAAGATCACCAAAACCACCGCTCCGAAGGAAAAGCCGGACAGCTCCTCCCTCGGCTTCGGCAAAATATTCACCGATCACATGTTTATCATGGACTACTCGTCTGACAATGGCTGGCACGACGCCCGTATCGTACCTTTCGGTATGTTTGAAATTCATCCTGCGTCGACCGTGCTCCATTACGGCTCGGAAATATTCGAGGGACTGAAAGCCTACCGCCGTCCTGACGGCAAAGTGCAGCTTTTCCGCCCGATCGAAAATATCCGCCGCATGAATAACTCTGCAGAGCGCCTCTGCCTGCCGCAGATCGACGAAAAGGACGCTATGGAGATATTGGAGACCTTTGTCTCGCTCGAAAAGGACTGGACTCCGTCGGCTGAGGGCACCTCGCTTTACCTGCGCCCGTTCATGTTCGGAAACGACGAAACGCTCGGTGTTCACGCCGTTCACAACGCCCGCTTTATGATAATCGCGTCGCCGGTCGGCAGCTATTACAAAGAAGGACTCAATCCCGTTCGCATCATGATCGAATCGGAGGATGTCCGTGCAGTTCGCGGCGGCACCGGCTACGCCAAGTGCGGCGGCAACTATGCGGCTTCCAACCGCGCAGGCGAGCGCGCCGAAAAACAGGGCTACTCTCAGGTACTTTGGCTTGACGGCGTTGAACGCAAGTACATTGAGGAAGTCGGCGCAATGAACGTAATGTTCAAGATCGACGGCGAGATCGTCACGCCCGCGCTGACCGGTTCCATTCTTCCCGGTATCACACGCAAATCCTGCATTGAGATGCTGCGTTCTGAGGGCTACACCGTAAATGAGCGTCTGCTCAGCGTCGACGAGCTGGAGGAAGCGCTTGAAAGCGGCAAGCTTGAGGAGGCCTGGGGCTGCGGCACCGCCGCCGTCGTATCTCCGATCGGCGAGCTGTGCTACAAAAACAAAAAGCACATTATTAACGACGGAAAGATCGGCAAGGTCACTCAGCACCTCTATGATACGCTTACCGGTATCCAGTGGGGCAAGCTGGAGGATAAATTTGACTGGACCCGTGCTGTAAAATAATAGTGCTTGACAACTAAACGAACTTGTTGTAAAATAGTTCATATAAATGCGATGAAGGAATTATTCCCTGCCGTTATCTTTGCTTCAGAGAGCCGATGCTTTGGTGAAAATCGGTGCAAGAGGGCATGGTCAAGTCTCATTCCCGAGCAGGAGCTCAGAAAATCCGGCTGAATACAGCCGCGATATAAGTAAGAGCTCACGGCGAGCCCCGTTACCATGGCAAAAGACTTGCTTGAGTCTTACAGAGAGGCCGTTTTTTCAATACGGCAATCAGGGTGGTACCGCGGAACATTTGTTTATCCGTCCCTGAGATCACTTTACGGTGGTCTCAGGGATTTTTTATACCCTGAGACACTGTTATTCGGAAAGGAAAGTACGATATGAACAAAATACTGATTGCTGACATGACCCTCTGCCGCAGCCACGGCGCACTCAGCTTTAAGGAAAGAATTGAAGCCGCGCGTCAGCTCGACAACCTGAAAATCGACGCTATCGAAATACCGAAAATCGAAAATGTCCGCGCAGACACCTTGCTCGTCCGCACGATAGCCTCATTTGTGAAGAAAAGCGTACTGTCGGTCGAGACGGGCTACGACAAGGAAGGCATCGACAACGCAGCGGACGCTCTTTCGACCGCCAATCGCCCTCGAATGAAAGTGTCACTGCCAGTCTCCCCGGTCGGAATGGAGTACAGTTGTCATAAAAAAGCGCCGAAAATGCTTGAAATGATCAGCGAGCTTGTCGGCTACGCCAAAGAAAAATGCGCTGACGTCGAGTTCTGCGCCGTTGACGCTACCCGTGCGGAGGACGGCTATCTTGCCGAAGCCGCCCGTGCCGCGGTCAACGCAGGCGCGACAATGATAACTCTGTGCGACAGCGAAGGTGCAATGCTCCCCGACCGATTCGGCGGCTTCGTTGCCGATTTTATTAAGGAAGCTCAAGTGCCCGACGACATCTGCATCGGCGTCATGTGCCGCGATACCAACGGCATGGCAGCCGCATCGGCGGTTCTTGCCGCAAAAAACGGTGCCGCTGTTATAAAGACATCGGTCGACGGCGACGCCGCTCCTCTTAAGACGGTCGCAGGCATATTCAAAAACTGCGGAGAAAGCTGCGGACTCGGCTGCAATATAAAATACACTCAGCTTAACCGCATTTTAAGCCAAATCGAATGGATTGTCAGCGGCGCAAAGAGCAACACTGCGGCTGTTATCAGCGACGCCGCAAGCGACGGCATTCATTTGGACGCAAAAGATGACATCTCCGCTGTCAGCTCAGCCGTTAAAATGCTCGGCTATGACCTGTCCGAGGAGGACGAAAGCAAGGTTTACGAGGAGTTTAAACGCGTTGCCGAAAAGAAAAATGTCGGTGCAAAGGAGCTGGACGCCATCGTTGCCTCGGTAGCGCTGCAGGTTCCGCCGACGTATAAGCTTGTCAGCTATACTATCAACTCCGGCAACCTCATGGCGGCGTCGGCACAGATAAAACTCGAAAAATCGGGCGTCGAAATGGACGGCATCAGCATGGGCGACGGCCCGATCGACGCTTCATTCCGCACCATTGAGCAAATAATCGGCCGCCACTATGAGCTGGACGATTTTCAGATTCAGGCGGTCACCGAGGGGCGCGAGGCAATGGGTTCGGCAGTCGTAAAGCTGCGTGAGGGCGGCAAAGTATACTCCGGCAACGGAATTTCGACCGATATTCTCGGCGCAAGTATACGCGCATATATCAATGCGCTCAACAAGATCGTTTACGAGGAGGCGTAAAATATGAAACTCTCATTTTCCACTAAAGGATGGCACTCAAACAACTTTGACGAGTTTTGCGAAATTGCCCGTGAACTGCGTTTTCAGGGCATCGAGCTGCACAATATAGGCAACCGTCTCTTTACCGAGAGCAACGGCGCATTTTACGACTACGCCTCCGCCGCAACCGTCCGCAAGCTGTACGAAATGAAGCTGTCGATACCCTGCATCGACGCTATCGGTGACATTGCCGATGAGGAAAGCGCCGAACAGACATTTGCGGAAATTGAAAAGTGCATTTCAATTGCCGTTAATCTGCGCGTACCGTACGTTCGCATCCGCGCGGCGGCTCACGATGACACCGACACGGCAAGAAATGCGGCAAAGCGTATGTTGGAGCGTGCAGTACCGATTGCCGAGGAGGCAAACGTCGCTATGCTTATCGAGACGACAGGCATTTTCTGCGACACCGGCGTGCTGCGCGACCTGCTCAACGAGTTTGCCTGCGAGAGCGTAGCAGCGGTATGGGATATGTACTCCCCCTACTTCTGCTGCGATGAACAGCCCGAAACCACCATAACCAATCTCGGCGCCTACATCAAGCTCGTCCATGTTAAGGACGCTGTAAAGACCGACAGCGGCAATGAATTTTGTCTCATCGGCGAAGGCGATCTGCCCATTGATGAAATGATGTCGGCACTGCGTTCAATAAACTACGACGGCTTCTTTTCGCTCGAATGGGATCCTCAGTGGTGTCCCGAGCTTGACGATATGGAGATCATTTTTGCTCAGTTTGTCAACTATATGCGTCAGTTCGGTGATACGTCAAGATCTCAGCCGGCGCTTTACCGCAACAAAGCAGGCAACGGCAAATATGTTTGGAAAAAGGAACTGCTGATCGACTGCACCTTTCCTCAGGTGCTCGACCGCATGGTTGAGGAATTTCCCGACCAGTACGCTTTTAAATACACCACCCTCGATTACACTCGCACATACAGTGAATTCCGCGACGATGTTGACACCTTTGCGCGTGCGCTGATTGCAATGGGCGTGCGTGCCGGGCATCACGTTGCCGTTTGGGCGACCAACATTCCGCAGTGGTACATTGCTTTTTGGGCGACGACAAAGCTCGGCGCCGTACTCGTAACCATGAACACGGCGTATAAAATACACGAAGCGGAATATTTGCTGCGCCAGTCCGATACTCACACGCTGATAATGATCGACGGCTACCGCGACTCCAACTACTCGGAGATAATCGCCGAACTTTGTCCCGAGCTTGAAAATGTCAAGCCGGGCGGCAAACTTCACAGCAAACGGCTGCCGTTCTTACGCAATGTAATAACGGTCGGGTTTAAGCAAAAGGGCTGCATGACATGGGATGACGCGCTTGCACGAGCCGAGCAGGTCCCTGTTGAGGAGGTCTATCGCATGGCAGCCGCTGTCGACAAGGACGACGTGTGCAATATGCAGTACACATCGGGCACGACCGGTTTCCCGAAGGGAGTCATGCTGACCCATTACAACGTAGTTAATAACGGAAAATGCATCGGTGACCGCATGGATCTGTCAACAGCCGACCGCATGATGATACAGGTGCCGATGTTCCACTGCTTCGGCATGGTGCTTGCAATGACGGCGGCAATGACCCACGGTGCAACACTGCTGCCACTGCCCTATTTCTCACCAAAGCCGGCTCTCGCCTGCATTAATTCGGAGCACATCACGGCTTTTCACGGTGTACCGACTATGTTTATCGCCCTGCTGGAGCATCCCGACTTCGCAAAGACCGATTTTTCATATGTACGCACCGGAATTATGGCCGGCAGTCCGTGCCCGATATCTGTAATGCAGGATGTCGTCAACAAGATGAACATGAAAGACATTACCATAGTTTACGGTCAAACCGAGTCGTCTCCCGGCTGCACAATGAGCTCAACCGACGACCCGATCGAGGTGCGCGTCGGAACGGTCGGTCACGCACTGCCCGAGATCGAGTGTAAGATCGTCGATCCTGAGACCGGCGAGGACTGCGACGACGAGGTAACAGGTGAGTTCGTTGCGCGCGGTTATAACATAATGAAAGGCTACTACAAAATGCCAAAGGCGACCGCTTCCGCCATCGACAAGGACGGTTGGCTGCATACTGGCGACCTCGCCTGCCGGACCAAGGACGGCAACTACCGTATTACGGGACGGCTCAAGGACATGATAATCCGCGGCGGCGAGAACATCTACCCCAAGGAGATAGAGGAATTCATATACACCCATCCCAAGGTAAAGGACGTTCAGGTCATCGGCGTGCCCGACGAACAGTACGGCGAGGAGATCATGGCGTGCATCATTCTTAAGGACGGCGAAGAAATGACCGAGGCGGAAATGAAACAATACATTACCGACCACATGGCGCGTCACAAGGTTCCACGGTACATTGATTTTGTCAGCTCATTCCCGATGAATGTCGCCGGAAAGATCCTGAAATACAAAATGCGTGAGGACGCCATTGAAAAGCTCGGACTGCAAAAGGCGAATAAAGTGGTGACGGCATAATGGTAAACGGATACTACGTCATTGACGCGCACTGCCACATATATCCCGAAAAAATCGCCGCAAGAGCGGTTGCCGGCACCGATAATTTTTACGGTGAAACATCATTCGGCACGGGAACAACAGCACAGCTCCGCGAACTGACCGCCGAGACCGGCACCGATCACTATATCGTGCAGTCGGTCGCGACCACGGCGAAGCAGGTCGGCAGCATAAACGAATTTATTGCCGCAGAGGTCGACAAAAGCAACGGTCTGTTCACGGGTCTCGGCACTCTTTATCCGGACTGCGCCGATATTGCCGCCGACATACGCCATCTTATCAGTCTCGGACTGAAAGGGGTCAAGCTGCACCCCGATATCCAGAATTTTAAGATAGACGACTACCGTTGTCTAAAAATTTACGAGCTGTGCGAACAGGAGGGCTTGCCGATCCTGATGCACACCGGCGACAGCCGCTACGACAATTCCAATCCCAACCGCCTGATACCGGTAATGAACATTTTCACCGGCTTGACAGTAGTCGGAGCGCATATGGGCGGCTGGTCGATATGGGAAAAGGCGAGCGAACAGCTTTGCGGCATACCCAACCTTTATGTGGACTGCTCCTCCAGCCTGCCCTATCTCGACCGCGATACGGCGGTCGGCATAATACGCCGCTACGGCGCCGACCGTGTGCTTTACGGAACCGATTACCCCATGTGGTCACCGAAAAAGGAGATCGACGCCTTTTTGTCGCTCGGTCTTGACAACGAGGAAAATAAGCTTATACTAAGTGAAAACGCCAAAAAAGTTTTTTGGAGGTAAAAGATGAAAGAGTACAAAATCGAAACCAAATGCGTTCAGGGCGGCTACACTCCGAAAAACGGCGAGCCGCGCCAGATACCGATTATTCAGAGCACTACATTCAAGTACGACACCGGCGAGGATATGGGCAAGCTGTTCGACCTTGAAGCAAGCGGTTATTTCTATTCGCGCCTGCAAAATCCGACCTGCGACTCTGTCGCGGCGAAAATATGTGAAATGGAAGGCGGTTCGGCCGCAATGCTGACCTCATCCGGTCAGGCTGCGTCCTTTTATTCGGTGTTTAACATTGCCGGATGCGGCGATCATGTAATTTCATCGTCCGCTATCTACGGCGGAACATACAACCTTTTTGCCGTGACTATGAAGCGCATGGGAATCGACTTTACATTTGTTTCGCCGGAATGCAGCGAGGAGGAACTGAACGCCGCTTTCCGCCCCAATACCAAGGCGGTTTTCGGCGAGACGATAGCCAATCCCGCGCTCACCGTGCTGGATATTGAAAAATTTGCAAATGCAGCACATAAGCACGGCGTTCCGCTCATTATCGACAACACCTTTGCGACACCTGTCAACTGCCGCCCGTTTGAATGGGGCGCTGACATCGTGACCCATTCCACAACAAAATATATGGACGGTCACGGTTCGGCGGTCGGAGGCTGCATAGTCGACAGCGGCAAATTTGACTGGTCGGCATATCCCGATAAATACCCCGGTCTTTGCTCGCCCGATGACAGCTATCACGGAATCACATACACCGAACGCTTTGGCATCGGCGGCGCATACATTACAAAGGCGACCGCTCAGCTCATGCGTGACCTCGGTGCTGTCCAATCACCGCAGAGCGCATATCTGCTCAATGTGGGGCTTGAGAGCCTGCACATCAGGATAAAACGCCACTGCGAGAATGCAACAGCGGTCGCAAAATATTTGCAGTCACATGACAAGATTGCATGGGTCAAATACCCTGCCCTTGAAGGTGACGAACATTATAACTTGGCTAAAAAGTATTTACCGAACGGCACCTGCGGCGTAGTCAGCTTCGGTGTTAAGGGCGGCAGAGCAGCCGCGGAAAAGTTTATGTCCGGACTGAAGCTCGCCGCAATTGAGACGCACGTCGCCGACGCGCGCACCTGCTGTCTGCATCCCGCCAGCACGACCCACCGTCAGATGAACAATGATGAGCTGCGCGCAGCAGGCGTATCGCCCGACCTCGTCCGCTTTTCCTGCGGCCTTGAAAGCTCAGACGACCTTATAGCCGACATTGCTCAGGCACTTGAAAACGTGTGACAAGGAGACATGACCGATGCCGATCAGAATACCCAACGATCTGCCGGCGGTAAAAACGCTCGGCGACGAAAATATATTCGTCATGACCGACACGCGCGCAACAACGCAGGATATCCGTCCGCTGCGCATACTGGTGCTGAACCTTATGCCGAAAAAGATCGAAACCGAAACACAGCTGTCTCGCCTGCTCGGTAACACGCCGCTTCAGGTCGAGCTGGAGCTGATTCACACCCGCACGCACAAATCGAAAAACACATCTCAGGAGCATTTGCTCGCCTTTTACCGCACATTCAACGAGGTAAAGGATCAGAATTTCGACGGTATGGTAATTACGGGAGCACCTGTTGAACAGCTCGAATTTGAGCAGGTGGAATACTGGAACGAACTGTGCGATATCATGGAATGGTCAAAAAGCCATGTTCACAGCACCTTTCACATTTGCTGGGGCGCGCAGGCCGGACTATACTACCATTTCGGCATAAAAAAGCAACCGCTGGATAAAAAGCTGTTCGGCGTATTCGATCACCGCGTCACATACAAAAGTCCTATACTTTTCCGAGGATTTGACGAGCACTTTTTTGTGCCTCATTCGCGGCATACGACGGTCGATGAAGACGCAATACGGCGTACACACGAGCTTAAAATACTTGCCGAAAGCGATGAAGCGGGAATTTACGCCGTTATGACCGATAACGGGAAACAGGTGTTTATTACCGGTCACTCGGAGTATGACGGCACCACACTTCGCGACGAATATTTGCGCGATAAGGCCACAGGCAAGCCGATCGACCTGCCTAAAAACTATTTTCCGAACGATGATCCCGAAAAAATGCCGATTGTAAACTGGCGAGCTCACGCCAATTTGCTTTACTCAAACTGGCTGAACTACTTTGTATACCAGACCACACCATACGACCTGAAAGAAATAAAATAAAAAAGCCAACGCTGAAGAAACCCGTCCGAACAGCCGGAAAAAGCCGTTCGGGCGGGTTAATTATATGTTTATGCGATAACAATATTTAAATAAATTACGGCTTATAATCGATTAAACAGCTCATATATCAGTTCGCTGTTTGCAAGATCATCCGAAAAAGCGGTTGCGCCGCCTGCGGCTGTACCGAGACGCAGTGCATAGTCATAATCGCCTGTTTTTATATAGCCGGCAAGAAAGCCTGCCATCATGGAATCGCCTGCACCAACCGAGTTTTTGACCGTTCCCTGCAAAGCTCCGATCTTATGAGAAACGCCTTGCTCGTCAATCAACAGCGCGCCGTCTCCTGCCATAGAAACCAGCACATTCCGCGCGCCGTCCTTTTGCAGCAAGCGCGCGTATTTTTCAATCTCGGCAACATTCGTCAGCGTTATGCCGAAAATATCGCCAAGCTCGGTGCTGTTAGGCTTTATAAGGAACGGATGAAACTCGAGTGCACTTGTAAGCAGTTTACCGGTAGCATCAACCGCACACAGTACATTTCTGTCGCTGAGGCGTGCAAGCATTTGACCGTATACATCCTTTGCAATACCTTCCGGTACACTTCCGGCAAGCACAAGCATATCGCCTTCGGTCAATCGGTCCAACCGCTCAAAAAGCCGCAGCATTGATTCGGAATCCACCGACGGTCCGCCGCCGTTGACCTCCGTCTCAATGCCTGAACGAATCTTAATATTTATCCGCGTAAATCCCTTTCGCAGTCTTATAAAATCTGTCGCAACGCCGCAGTTTATCAGCCGCCGCTCCAATTCATCGCCGGTAAATCCGGCAACAAATCCGAGCGCGGTCGACCGTATTCCAAGCTGAGACAGAATCAGCGACACGTTGATTCCTTTACCGCCGCAAAATATGCGTTCCCCGTGTGTTCTGTTCATTCCGCCCAGCGAAAGCGCATCGGTATCAACGACATAATCGAGAGCGGGATTAAAGGTAACCGTATATAACATATGATGATTTCCTCCGAAAGTGACAGCCCTATTTGAATCTTATCTTTTAACCTAATTATTTTAACTCAGCCGGACGGTATTTACAAGCAAATAAGCAAGTTTCGAGATAAAACCGAAGCAATACATAAGATAACCGCCCGAATGACGGTAAAGCCATTCGGGCGGTTAATGATTTCTTAATAGTTAAGAAACTGTTTTTGTGTAATGTCTGGGTGCTTCATCAGAATAAATTGTGATCTGATTACCCTCAGCATCTTCGTAAGTAAGGAAAGCCACGATGTAAATATCGGTAGCATTCTTAAGATTTACAGTCAAACGATACTGCGCATTGAGAGCAGTTTCAGTCGAAACAGATTTACGAAGTGAAGCATCTGTCGGATCGCTGAACTCGCTTGCACTGTATATGAAGCCGCTGGAAACATATGTATAACCCTTATAAGGCATACTGCGTTCCATCAGGAAAGAGTACTTAGAACCGTCACCATTTACATCGCATACATCGGTAATTCCAACTACCGGAACTGCCGTCGACTCATCCGTCGTAATGTTAGCAGTAATTGTAGCATCGGCGCCGATGTAGAATGTATAATTGGGCTTATAGCTGATAACTTCACCTGTAAATGCATTAATCCATCCGCTGAAGTACTCACCTTCGCCAAGCGCGGTTGTATCAAATACAATTTTTATTTTATCATTGTAATAATACTCACCGGTCAAATTTGCATCATCAGTCGAACCGGAAACAGTCAGCTTATACTTAACAGCAGCAACGCTGTATGTAGGTACGAGCTTAATGTCTTCGGTAACTGTAATTGTAGCGTCAGTGATTTCATTGCCGTCACCGTCAGCCCATGCCGTTACGGTATAACCGTAGCTGTACGGAGCAAAGTCAGCGAGAGTTATCGTAGTGTAATTCTCTACCGAATATTCGGTTGCTTTGCCATTGCGGCCGATAACAGTAACAGTCAGCATTACGATCTTAGTAACACGCTGTGTGCCGTCCTCGTTTCCAATAAGCTTCAGACCATCGGAAAGAGTAAGTTCGTAATTAGCCGGAACAATCAGCTTATAGAGAGATTCGTCAGCATCTGCTACACGTTTAGCAGCACCGTATTCCACTTTACCGTTGATAACTACGTTGCTGTCGGCTATGGTAACATTAACGCCGCCATCATATACAGCTCTCATGCCGTAGTAAACGTCAAACGCTACGTTATTTCCTACTGCTGTAATAGTGGTACCGTTTTTAAGTACAGTATCGCCGTAGTTGTTCGACAGCACATATCCGGTGATTTCACCACCAATAAGAGTGACATTATCAAGAGTTAAGTTGGAGTAATTCTGAATAAGCACCTTCGCTATATCAGACTTAATAGTACCATTTTTGATAACGATGGTACTATCCTGACGCAACTGGAAGCCAAGAGTCTCAGTACCCTTTGATCCAACCAAATTGCCGTCAACTGTATAAGTAAAGCTTGCCATATCAAGAGTGAAATTGGAACCGCTCTTTACTTCTATACCGTCGCCGTTGGCATTGCAAAGCATGGTGATGGTCTCGCCGTCGCCGACCGCTGCAACTGCCTCTGCAAGAGTTTCATACTTGTTTTCGCCAATTTGTGCAACATAGATTATGGATTCAGGATCGCGCTGGTTGCAGCGAGTGCAGATACCGTCAACATAATCATGTCCGAGTGCTTCAATAGGCTCAGTATCAACATGATTGCAAACAGAGCAGGTCAGAGTTTTGACACCGGCTGTAGTGCAATCGGGCTCAGTAGTGATCTCCTCGGTATAGGTATGACCGAGTGCAGCCTTTTTGATCGTAAACTTGTAACCGCATTCAGTACAGGTGTAAGTCTTTTCGCCGGCATTGGTGCAGTCGGGATCGGTACCTACTATTGAGTAGCTGTGGATATGAGCATTACCGCCGGTAACAAGTGTCAGCGTAGGAATTGAGAAATCCCACTTAGAGGTATCTGCTCCGAGCCAAGCACCTGCCTTGAAATCTTCCTCACTGCCTTCAGTAATCTCACCGGTATGGGTCAACTTTTCTCCCTGCTCATAATTAACACGGTCGGTACAACCGCAGGGAATATACGAACAGTCAGTGAAAGTCCAATTGTTAACATCTCTATCGTTGTACTGTTGGCTGAGTTTGACATAACCGATGTAGTCACCGGCCAAAAGAACATCTTCATAAGGAGTGGTATCGTTGTACGACTTATCTGTAGCCAACTGTTCCGGAATAGCCGCAACAGAAACATTACCGATATTGTAGCAGTTGGACAAAGTGTGATTGTATGTAGCACCAAGCCATGACTGGTTCTTTATCTTACCGATAAAGCCGCCTGCATACGTCTCACCTGTGATAATACCTGCGTTGAGGCAGCGAGTCATTTTGACCTCACCTGTTTTTGCACCGTATGCAATGAAACCACCAGAAATGCCTCTTTCAGTTGAGTAACCGTATCCGCTGAATCTGATAGCAGTAATATCACCGTAGTTGATACAATCGGTAAAGGTTACAGTCGCACCGTTCTGGTTACCTTCATAACATAGACCGACAAATCCTGCCGCATTACCGCCGAAAACGGATGCATTGTTTACACAGTTATCAAATACTGTTTTTGAATTCTGTGAAAGCTGTCCCACAAAACCGGTTGCGGTACCGATGCTGCGATAGCTGGGGATCTCGTTACTCAAAGTGTTCTCACGGCAGTCAATACCTTTGGCAATACCGTTTGAGATACAGTTTGTAAACGTAACATTACCCGAAACAGAACCGACCAAAAGCGCGCTGGGCATAGCGTTGTTAAACTGAGAAACATGACCGTTTACCCACAAATCGGAGAATGTGGTAGTACCGTCTGCAGACGTCGCCACACCGGCGTTGCCCTCATTCGCGGTACCGTAAGAATAAAAATCAACCAGTTTCAGATTCTTTATAGTGGCGTCTTTAATGAAGCCAAAGAGTCCGCAATAACCACCTTTGGAATACATTCCGCTGATGGAATGACCGTCACCGTCAAACACTCCCGAAAACATAGTTTTGTTGCTGTTTCCGATAGGAGTCCATACGAACGGAACGCTGCCGTCAGCAAGGTTCGCCAATTCACCGTACTTGCTTATTGTGCCGTTGACCATATTATCACTCTTGAGAACATTCTCGTTCATGACAATATTAGCGCCGAGCTTATAGCAAGCCGATGCATATTCTGCGTCATTTTCATCCGCAGAGTTGACCTTTTGGGCAAGCAGGGCAAGCTGCTCGACCGTTTCGATTACATACGGGTCATCAGATGTACCCGTACCGGAAGCAAAAGCTTCCGCCACGTCATATGTCGCAGCACTGACTGACAAGCCACATACGCATGAAAGCATTGTAGCAATCAGTGTTACAGCGAGAAACATGGATAGGATTCTCTTCATAAACATTACTCTCCTTATTAAATATTCTATTATATAAATGCTTAACGCAAGCATTTATTGGCAATAAATTCCTGAACTATTTAATTATACGAGTAAAAACAATCAAAGTCAACAAAACTTCCGTCAAAATATTGGTGACTATTTACTATATTTTTATAAGTTTTGCTATATTATAAAGTCTAAAACTTGCTCAGACAAAATCGGCGACCGACCAGTACAAAGAACTGCGGCACGCCGATATATATAATGTCCTTATTAATATGTATTGCGTAATAACGCGCCCCAACTA
>USQH01000015.1 GCA_900556765.1 uncultured Oscillospiraceae bacterium | reverse complement strand
AGCTGCCTATCGAAAAGCGCGCCTGGGTTTCCAAGGTGTCCTATGACAGGATCTTCGACCTGCCCGAAAAGCTGGGCATAAAGATCGCGTTTGAGGCGTCGGGCGAGACGCTTGAAATCGTTGCAAACGAAACGCCCGAAGTCATGGCAAAGCTGGTCAAGGGCATCAAAGAGGGCCGCATCGAGCCGGTCGCTTCACCGCAGACCCACATCATGCTCGGCAACATCGATCCGGAGATCGGCTACCGCTCGCTGGTCGAGGGCCTTAACACATGGGAGCGCCTGACCGGCGTTCGTCCGACCACCGGCTGGAATCCCGAATGCTCGTGGAACTCCTACATAGTTGATATTTACAAGCGCGCCGGTTTCAAGACACTCATCGCCGACGCCGACAGCTACTTCCTCTCCACCGTCGAAGGTGTAAGAGAAAAGACCGGGCTGAAATTTGACGTCCGCGGCCATTCCAACAAAAACGAGCTGTTTAAGCTGGAGGACATTGTAGCAAACAGCGACGAGCTGCTCCGCACCTTTACACACGCAAACGTACTGCCCAACGGACTGAAGGTCATCCTCCGCTCCGATATGCTGTGCAACATCATGCTGTGGTACCTCATGGGCGCCACCGAGGGCAACCGTCCCAACCCCGTCACCCTCGACGAGGTCAAGGAAGTGCTTAAAAAATGGCAGGATCGCATCGCCGACAAGGGCGGCTTCATCATGCCCTATGCCGAAGATGCCGAGTACGTCGGCACCACCGCCTACTTCTACGTCAAGCAGTTCGGTCAGGCACGCTTCTTTGAGAGCGAGCCTGCAAGCGCCGACCGCTTTGAGCAGATACTTGCATCCGCCAAGGAAATGGGCTTTGAATTTGTCACACCGAGCGAGGCTGCCGAGAAATACGAGCTGAACGAGATCGACAACTTTGACAAGATCGAGGCAGGCTGTGCATGGCACGGCGGCACCTCCCGCGCATGGGCAAACACTCCCTATTCGCGTATGCTCGACCCCGTTTGCCGCTCCATTTTCGACGGACTGAAGGCAGTCGCCGCTCATTTGGGCGTCGATCCGTACGAAAATGAAGCAATGAACGCCGTTATGAAGGCGGTCACCACCGCTTACGTTTCCGACGCGCGTTGGCCGCCCGCACCGACCTCTCCCGGCCGTTTCAATGTTCGCGAGGCGCTGGACGCGCTGTACAAGGCGAACGACGGCCTGAAAGCGGTCATGGAAGCCAACGGCATTGCCGACCGCTGCTCGCTGTACTCCTACAACATCATGCTCACCCAGATCAAGGCGATCGACGACGAGCTGATGGCGATGCCCTACTTTGAGGAAGAAAACTGAGTTTTCGGGCGCATATTTTCGGGCACATACAGTGAGATTGTCCGAGCGCTTACGGCAAGATGATTCGGCTATAAAGCGCAAACCGGTTTGCAAACAGCATTTTTTCAGTGCAAACGGTGCTTTTGAAAACAGCTAAGCGGAAAAAACAAACATAAAATAACGGCGCAGTTAAAGGATCTTACCCCCTTAACTGCGCCGTTTTAGTTTTTTCAATCGGACGCGGCGGTTTGCCATGCACCTGTGCTTAACTTTAATTGGGTGCAGTGAGTCGCCGTGTTCCTGTGCTCGGCTTTAAATCAGGCGCGGCGGTTTGCCATACGCCTTGCTTGACTTTAAATCGGACGCGGCGGTTTGCCATGCACCTGCGCTCGCGTCGAATAAATGCAGTCATTCACCGTGCGCCGCATTGTTTTCAATGGCGAGCAAGGTTTGCTTGATCGACAGGCCGTCTGCATACCCGACGAGCGAGCCGTCGGCACCGATAACGCGGTGGCACGGAATGATTATCGGTATAGAATTTCGGTTGTTTGCGGCGCCGACCGCGCGGCAGGCGCGCTCGTTCCCCACTGCTTTTGCAATCGCCTTGTAGGAGACGGTACTGCCATACGGAATTTTTCTGAGCGCGTTCCACACCTTGAGCTGAAACTCTGTTCCTTGCGGCGACAAAGGCAGGTCAAATTCACGCCGCCGACCGGCAAAGTACTCGCCGAGTTGTCTTTCCGCGGCAAGCAGCAGCGGCGTTTGATCGTTACCGCCGTCGTCGGCAAAGTGTATCGCCGTTATCGCTTTTTCGTCCGCATAAACGGTCAGCATACCCACCGGCGAGTCGAATGATCGTTTGTACATCATATTACCGTATACTCCATATTCTCAAAATGCAGGCGGACGCCGATATCAGCGTCGGGCGGCAACAGCGCCAGAGCAATAAAAATATCTCCGCCGTTATCATCACGCAACACGGCGTAATCGCCGTTAATGCGCTCGACCGTGTAATCGCGTGGTTCCATGTCATTTCTCCTCCTGTTGTGTCTTTATCTGCTTTGATTATACCACATACCGCCGCGCGCCGCCATAAAAAACGTACACTTGTTGCATATACGGCAGACTGCGGCGGTCAATCATTGCAATAATAACTGTTATCTGTTAAAATATAATGAATAAATATAGTTTTATGTTGATGAAACACTTTAGTATTTGATATATTTATAATTATAACATAATTGCGCCATTGCGCCAAAACAGCCACATCCGAAAGGAGATCAATTACATATGCTTAAGCTCACCAATATTGTAAAGAGCTACTCCGCCGGCAACAGCAATGTCGCCGCGCTTAAAGGCATCAGCATTGAATTTCGCAAAAGCGAGTTTGTTTCGGTGCTCGGCCCATCCGGCTGCGGAAAGACCACACTGCTCAATATTATCGGCGGCCTTGACCGATACGACAGCGGCGACCTGTCCATTTACAACCGCTCCACCAAGCAGTTTAAGGACAGCGACTGGGACAGCTACCGCAACCACTCAATCGGCTTTGTTTTTCAGAGCTATAATCTCATTCCGCACCAGTCGGTACTCAGCAACGTCGAGCTGGCGCTGACCCTCTCCGGCGTGTCAAAGGCGGAGAGACGCCGCCGCGCGGAGGAAGCGCTTGCGCGCGTCGGACTCGCCGACCAACTGCACAAGCGGCCGAATCAGATGTCCGGCGGTCAGATGCAGCGAGTCGCCATTGCGCGCGCACTGGTCAACGACCCCGAAATACTGCTTGCCGACGAACCTACCGGCGCGCTTGACAGCGAGACGTCGGTGCAGATTATGGAACTGCTGAAAGATATCTCAAAAGACAAGCTGATAATCATGGTCACGCACAACCCGGAGCTTGCCGAACGCTATTCGTCGCGCATAGTTCGCCTGCTTGACGGCGAAGTGACCGACGACTCCAACCCGTACGACTCCGAATATATGCTCACCGCGCCTCAAAAGAAAAAGGTAAACAAAAAGCAGAACAAAAAAATGTCGATGTCCTTTTTGACCGCTCTGTCGCTGTCGCTCAACAACCTTTTGACCAAAAAGGCGCGCACCCTGCTTACCTCCTTTGCCGGAAGCATAGGCATTATCGGCATCGCGCTCATTCTGTCGCTGTCAAACGGCATAAACACTTACATAAAAAATGTCCAGGAGGATACCCTGTCCAGCTATCCTATCACCATTGAGGCACAGTCGGTCGATATGTCCAGTCTTGCTGCCTCCCTCATGGGTTCAAACAGCAAAAAATCCTCCCACGAGCTGGACGCGGTTTACTCCAACTCAATCATGTACGAGCTTATTAACTCCATGAACAACGTCGAGGTCAGCACCAACAACCTCGAAAAATTTAAGCAGTTCGTAGAAAATGACGCCGATATTAAGCAGTATATCAGCGCCGTGCAGTATTCCTACGATCTTGACATGGGCATCTACACCAAGGATACCGACGGCAAGATAGTAAAATCGGATGTGACCGAGCTGCTCAGCCAGATATACGGCGCCGACAACAGCATCATGTCGGAGGGATATAAGCAAAGCTTTGAAAAAATGGACGTATGGACGGAAATACTCTCCGACTCCACCGGCAAGCGCATTAACGACCTCATCAGAGGTCAGTACGACGTTATCTACGGCAGTTGGCCCTCCTCCTACGACGAGGTCGTCCTCATCGTTGACGAAAACAACGAGATAAGCGACCTGTGTCTTTACGCGCTGGGACTAAAGACCTACGACGATATGACAAGCGTGCTGAAAGCCGCAATGAACGGCGAACAGATAGATACTACCGAGCAGAAATGGTCATACAAGGACATTTGCAGCATGACCTTTAAAATGATACTTGCCTGCAACCGCTATCAGATAGCTGACGACGGCAGCATAAAGGATCTGAGCGAGACCGACGCAGGAACCAAATACCTCTACGACAACGGTATAGACATTAAAGTCTCCGGCATAGTCCGGCCGAGCGGTGAAACCGCATCCGCGTCGCTCAACGGTTCGATCGGTTACACCCACGCGCTGATCGAGTACATGGTCAACTCGGCGGTCAAAAGCGATATTGTTAAAAAGCAGGCGGAAAGCCCCGATTCCGACATATTCACAGGTATGCCGTTTAAAGCGGAAAGCGGAGAAAACAGCACCACGTCCAAGGCTGAGATATTTAAGTCATACGCCGAAAGCCTGCCCGTAGCCGAAAAAGCGGCGCTTTACACTGCCATCATGTCAACACCCGACGACAGCTATGTTAACGCCAAGATCGACGAAAACATGACCGACATGACTGCCGATCTGCTACGTCAAATGCTGACCACCCTTTACTCGGACGAAATGGGCACCGGCTCGGCAGACGTCGCAAAATACATCCGTGAAATGGATGACGCAACGCTTGAATCGTACGCGCGCGAGGCAATGCGTAAGCAGATATGCGAGGAATACGCCGCCGAAAAGGGCGAATACTACGGCACCATGACCGACAAGGCAAAGGTGGAACTGTTCAACTTCGCAATGCCCAACTACACCGAGGAGGAACTGGCAGGCTTCTACGACGCTCATATGCCCGAAACCGCCAACATCACCTACTCAGACGCAATGAAAAAGTTTGGATATGTCAGCCTGGATTCGCCGTCGGCGATCAACATCTACGCTTCCACTTTTGAGGCAAAGGACGCCATTGCGGATGCAATTACACGCTACAACGATTCCCAGACCAATGAGGACGACCGCATCGACTACACCGATTACGTCGCGCTGGTGATGTCCTCGGTCACCACAATAATCAGCGCGATTTCCTACGTATTAATTGCTTTCGTCGCAATTTCGCTGATCGTATCGTCCATAATGATAGGCATTATTACCTACATCTCGGTACTCGAGCGGACAAAGGAGATCGGCGTGCTGCGCTCCATCGGCGCGTCGAAAATGGATATTTCACGCGTATTTAACGCCGAAACCCTAATAGTCGGATTTACTTCCGGAGCAATGGGAATACTGCTGACGGTGCTGATGTGCATACCGATAACGGCGCTGATACGCGCAATAACCGGTATTGATAAGATAGCGGCGACTTTGCCGCCCGTCGGCGCGGTCGTGCTGGTGCTTATCAGTATGCTGCTTACCTTTATTGCCGGACTTATTCCGTCAAAAGTAGCGGCGAAAAAGGATCCCGTCGTCGCGCTCCGTACCGAGTAATAAAGTATTAAACCCGTTCACCGTAACGGCACATCAAACGCTTTGTTACAAGCCGTACAACACCGAAATTACAATAAAAAAACGCCTTATCCCATTTGTTTGGGATAAGGCGTTTTATGTTTGAAATTTAACGGCGATTCATAATACAGCACGTTTTTACAACTATGCCTTTGGCGGATTTTAATTTTATTTATTCTCACTTCTTTTTTCATCCGTCTTCAGTCGTTCATCATCGCCAGTCAAATACCAAACGCACTAACAGAAAACCGGCTCCGCCCGTAAGCAGAGCCGGTTTTCGGCAGGTTTATTATATTTTGGAGAAAATAAGTGTATCGTTTCAGTTATCAAGCCGTCATTCCGCGCACTTGAGCGCCTCGACCATATCAATCTTTTTGTTTTTGCGGGACACCATGAGGCTGACGAGAAGCGACATTCCGAATGTCATCAGCACGCTGAGTATTACCGTCCGTGCGCTGATTGCAAGCTGCATCTCATACTCGCTCGCCAGTTCTTTCAGCAAATACGCAAGAGTGCCTATTCCCGCAGGCAGACCTACCAACACGCCGATAAAGCTGAGCCACAGGTTTTGTCCGATAAGCAGCTTTCCGATCTTTTTATCCTTAAAGCCGACTACCTTCAGCGTCGCCATTTCCCTGTATCTTTCGGTGTAGCTCATCACGCCGAGGTTGTAAAGCACCACAACACCGAGCAAAAGTGCGCCGGCAATGAGTACGATTATCATCGAGTTCATTATGTCGGTAAATGTATCAAAAGAGTCCATGATGGCTTGTTTTGACTGAACGCTCTTGATGGCATCGTCCGACACGATATCCGATTTTTCGGTGTCTGTGTAAACGGAACTTATTGTATAAGGTATTCCAAGCTGCTTCGCGTATTCAGGCGAGATCACTATATTTTCCGAAACACTGCGGATAATGCCCGCCAACTTGAGCGTATACGTCTTATCCGAACCGTAGGGGCTGACGTCGAATGTGTCTCCGGCCGACAGGTCAAACTCATCGGCAAGCCGCATGCATATCCATGCGCCGTTATCGCCCAGACTGATATAATTGCTCTGCTCGTCGGGGAAACGTACTTTATCGTGTTCCACTTCGTAAATGTCAAGAGATACTGCCTTTTCAGCAATCTGTACGCTGATCGATGTACTCCAGTCGCCGTCGTATTTTTTGAGTATTGCCTTACGAGCCTCCTCGGTCGCGTCCTCCGCCAAATAAATGCGTGAAGAATAGTTTGACGCTCCGTTGTAGTAGAGATCAAGGAACGCGTCCATCGTGTCGCTCATTGCGAGCGAAGCAACGATAAGTATCATGCAGCCGATTATACCGATCAGGCTCATTAACGTGCGGGATTTATGACGCATAACGTCACGCATATTCCAACGGGTGCCGAAAGAAAGCTTATGAAACAGTTTTGTTCTTTCGACGAAAAGCGGCTTCATTTTTTTAGGTGTATACGGACGAAGCGCATCCGCCGCCGTGCCTTTCAGCATCTTTTTGACCGACAAATATCCGATAAAGGTCAAAAGCAAAATTATAGCCGCCAGCACGACATAGCAGAACCAAGGCAGATACAGCTTCCACTCCGGCATATCGAGATAGGTTCCCATCATGCCGTTTGGATTCATGATGTAATAGGCAACTCCGTATCCCAAAGCCACACCGATAGCCGAGCCGAGCACGCCGATCATAAAGGCGTAGGAGGTGTAGTGCCGCATGATTCGCTTGTCCTTAAAGCCGAGCGCTTTCAAAGTACCTATCTGCGTCTTTTCCTTTGCGGTAAGGCGGTGCATCGTAGTAACCATCGTCAGCACGGCGATCAGCAAAAACATTACCGGAAGGATCGAGCCCATTGTTTTGCCCTCGGACGCTTCGCCGTTTGCCTGTGAATAGGATATCGTCTCGTCCTTTGTGAGGATCATCGTCGTATTTCCGAGCGCCGCGTCTACCTTTTCGGTAAAGTCCTTTTTCTCCATATCAGACCGCACATTGATCTGCGGATAAAACTCAAATCCGGCGGCGTTTTTATACATTTCGGGAGAAATATAGGCAAAGCCGTATGAATTATAGTCGGGCATAAGCTGGCTTTCGTCGCGAACACATATCATATGCTCCCCCGATTTGGCAAGCCCTTTTACAGTACCCTTGAATTCAATACTTTTGTAAACAAAGGTCAGCGTATCACCGACCTTTATGCCGTTTGCCGCGGCATACTTGTCAGAGAGCCAGATACCGTCCTTGCTGTCGGCGGCATACTGCTCTCCCTCCGTCACGATAAAGCCGGAGACATTCGGATCGGTAGTAACGGTCAGCGCAACGCTGTCACCGCCCTTTTCCTTTACGTCCGCGCTTGTCGAAAGATACCGGGCTGATGCGGTAACGCCGCTTATATTCCCGATCTTTTTCAAATCATCCTCGGAAAAGCCGCGTTCGGACAGAATACGATAATCGGCATAACCGGTTTTTTCAAAGAATGAGGTTGTATTTTCCTCAATGCTCACCCATTCCATATTAAATCCGACGAACATACCGATACCGAGGGCGATCATGATTATCATAGAGATGAACTGTGCCTTATACAGCCCCATCGTTCTCCATAATTTTTTGAAAAGCATACGCTCACCCCTTTACCAATCGATATCGTCGGCAGAGGCGGGCTCGGCCTGTTCCTCTCGTGAAACGATCTTGCCGTTCTTCACGCGTATGACCACGTCCGCCATTTTTGCAATGTTCTGATTGTGTGTCACGATCACGATGGTCTTGCCGTAATCCCTTGCCATTTTTAAAAGCAGCTTCAGCACGAGCACGCCGGTTTCCGAGTCAAGAGCGCCCGTCGGCTCGTCGCAAAGCAGTATCTTCGGATTTTTCGCGAGCGCGCGTGCGATGGATACTCTCTGCTGCTCGCCGCCCGAAAGCTCCGACGGGAAGTTTTTAAGATGATCGGACAGGCCGACCTCCTCGATCATTTTTGTAGCGGAAAGAGCATTCGGTGCGATATCCTTTACGAGCGACACGTTTTCGTGCACGGTCAACGTCGGCACAAGGTTGTAAAACTGAAAAACAAAGCCAACCTTTGCCGCTCGGTATTCCGCAAGCTGGTCATTTGAAAGCGTTGATATATCCTTTCCCTCAACCAAAATTTTTCCGCTTGTAGGACTGTCAAGTCCACCGAGCATATTAAGAAGCGTGCTTTTTCCCGCGCCGCTCGGGCCGAGAATAACGACGAATTTGCCTTCGTCCAAAGTCATATTCACATTATCAAGTGCTTTTAGTTCGTGATCACCGCTTGTATAAACACGGCTTACATTTTTAAATTCAACGATAGCCATAATATCATCTCCTTAATCCGATCTGCCTGCTTCTTCCTTTCTGCTGCATAGGTTCTCAAGACTTTCCTCGGGTATCTCCGATAGCAGAGAGCAGGCAGCCATCTGCAAATTGTCAAGTCCGGGAAAGCTGTGTTCCAATATTTCGGACACCAAAGCATAATATTTACTGTATTTTTCGGCGATAGCATATCCCGCATCGGTAAAATAAGCTATGCCGTATAAATTGCGACTTATGAACCCCATTTCAGTAAAGGTATCCATCATATTATGTACGCTCGGCTTTGAGAGTCCGAGCGCCGCGGCGATATCCTTACAGCGAACTCCGCCGCGTTCATTATCAAGTTCTTTCATCGTTAGCAAATAGCGTAAATGAGAAGCTGTTAAAGTTTTTGAATTAGCCATCGCTAACCTCCTGCTGAAAAAATACGGGGGATACACATAAGCTCTATATGTATCCCCCGAAAAGGTCATTTATTTCTTATGGCAGGAGTCTGCCATTGCACAGTGCGAACAATTACAGCCACAGGAGGATTTGCCCTTTTTCTTATTCATAATGAGCTTAATTATAATAGCCGCAACGATAGCCGCCAGTACAAGGCATATTACGATTGTTCCTATGTTTTCCCCGATCCATTCAAACATAAAATCAGACTCCTTTCAAATCATTTTGCTTAATTTTGCTTAATATTGGTTTTCTCAGCTTACTTTGACTCTTGCAGTCAGCTTTGTTGCTTCCTTGTAAGGACGTACCAGCATATAGATCATAAATCCGAGAATTGCGATCGAAACGATAAGGCCGATCACGTTAACGCTGCCGGTAAACAGTTTTCCGAACTGGTTTATCATCAGAGCGATAATGTATGCAAATCCGCACTGATAGCCGATAGCAAACCATGTCCATTTCGCACTGTTCATTTCGCGCTTGATAGCACCGATGGCTGCAAAGCACGGAGCGCACAGCAGGTTGAACACGAGGAAGGAATACGCGCTGATACCTGTAAATGCCTCACGCATGGCTTCATAAACATTTCCGGATGCTCCGTAGAGGATACCCATCGTACCGACGATGTTTTCCTTTGCCACAAGTCCGGTGATAGAAGCAACAGCGGCTTCCCAAGTGCCCCATCCAAGGGGTTTGAATATCCAGGCGATAGCTGAACCGATGGTCGCAAGAATAGACTTGTCAAGCTCATCATCGCCGAGCATACGGAACGAACCGTCGACAACTCCGAAGAAGGAGGTGAACCATACGAGTATGGTCGAAAGGAGGATTATGGTACCGGCCTTCTTGATGAACGACCAGCCGCGCTCCCACATTGAGCGGAGAACATTCTTCAGAGTAGGCATATGGTAAGCAGGCAGCTCCATTACGAAAGGTGCAGGCTCGCCGGCGAACATCTTTGTCTTTTTAAGCATGATGCCCGATACGATGATAGCAGCCATACCTATGAAATACGCGCTCGTTGCGACCCAAGCCGAGCCGCCGAAAATAGCTCCTGCGATCATTGCAATAAACGGAACCTTTGCGCCGCAGGGGATAAATGTAGTGGTCATAATGGTCATTCGGCGGTCGCGTTCGTTTTCGATAGTTCGTGACGCCATAATTCCCGGAACACCGCAGCCCGTGCCGATAAGCATCGGGATAAAGGATTTACCGGAAAGGCCGAATTTGCGGAACACACGGTCAAGAACAAAGGCAATACGCGCCATGTAACCGCAGGCCTCGAGGAACGCAAGGAGGAGGAACAGAACGAGCATCTGCGGAACAAATCCGAGTACCGCGCCTACGCCCGCAACAATACCGTCGTTAATGAGTCCGCTCAGCCAATCGGCAGCGCCCGCTTTTTCAAGTCCGTCGCCGACGAGCACCGGAATACCGGGCACCCATACGCCGTAGTTTGAGGGATCAACTCCGCCATCATACTTGCTGTACGCGCTTATTGCGTTGTCAAGATCTGAAATCGTACCTTTTTCTTCGGTAGTTTCAAGTGTTTCTTCATCCTCAAGAGTGTAGCTGAACTCTTTGAATGAGGCATTTGCCTTAACAGCTTCCAGCTCTTTGACTACTTCATTTGTGTCAACTTCGTCTTTTTCAAGAGCTTCATTTACCGCTGCAGTATCAATGCCCTGATTTTCAGCCTCCGCAATGAATCCTGCGATTATAGCGTCGGTGTCGCCGTATTCTTCTTCGGCCTCTGCGGTTTCGGAAGAACCGATGCCGAGCAGATGCCAGCCGTCACCGAAAAGTCCGTCGTTAGCCCAGTCGGTAGCCGCCGTGCCCACAGTTACCATCGAAATGTAATAAACAAGGAACATGATAATCGCAAATATCGGAAGTCCGAGCCAGCGGTTTGTAACGACCTTGTCCATCTTATCGGAGGATGTAAGCTTGCCGACGCCCTTTTTCTTGTAGCAAGCCTTGATGATAGACGCTATGTAAATGTATCTTTCGTTTGTTATAATGGACTCCGCGTCGTCGTCCATTTCGGCCTCCGCCGCCTTGATATCCTCTTCGATATGAGCGAGCGTGCCTTTATCGATGTTCAGGCTTTCAAGCACCTTGTCATCGCGCTCAAAAATCTTGATCGCGTACCATCTCTGCTGTTCCTCGGGAAGTCCATGCACCGCCGCTTCCTCGATATGAGCAATCGCGTGTTCCACACAGCCGGAAAAAGTATGCTGCGGAACCGTTTTGCCGTTTTTCGCCGCTTCGATCGCCGCATCTGCCGCCTCCATCAGGCCGGTCTCTTTCAGTGCGGAGATCTCCACGATCTTGCAGCCAAGCTGGCGTGAAAGCTCTGCGGTATTGATCGTATCGCCGTTTTTGCGGACAATGTCCATCATGTTTATTGCGATGACGACCGGTATGCCAAGCTCGGTAAGCTGAGTGGTCAAATAAAGATTTCGCTCCAGGTTGGTGCCGTCAATGATATTAAGAACGGCATCGGGGCGCTCGCTTATAAGATAGTTTCGCGCAACGACCTCCTCCAGTGTGTACGGAGAAAGCGAATAAATACCCGGAAGGTCGGTAATTATCACTCCGTCGTGCTTTTTGAGCTTGCCTTCCTTTTTTTCCACCGTAACGCCCGGCCAGTTACCTACAAACTGATTGGAACCTGTCAGGGCGTTGAATAACGTTGTCTTGCCGCAGTTCGGGTTACCGGCAAGAGCAATTCTGATCGTTTTGTTATCCATAACAACAATCCCTCTTTCTTTGATTAGCATAAACTAACCGAATTGCTTAAAAATTAGGGGTCTCCCCCTATAACCGTTTTCTTTATTCGACCTCTATCATTTCGGCGTCCGCCTTACGGAGCGAAAGCTCGTATCCGCGAACGGTCACCTCGATCGGGTCACCCAAAGGGGCTACCTTGCGAATATAGACGTCGACGCCCTTGGTTAATCCCATATCCATAATGCGGCGTTTGACAGCGCCCTCACCGTGGAGTTTCACGACCTTGACGGTATCTCCGATCTTTGCACCTTTCAAAGTGTTCATGCCCTTCTCCTCCTTGAAATTATTATTTATGTACCGGCAATTTACGCCTTCATACCATGATCTTTCTTGCCATCTCTTCGCTGACGGCAACTCTGGATTCTTTTACGTTGACGATCACATTTCCGCCGAGAGTGTTTATGACCGTAACATTTCCTCCGACTACAAATCCCAAATTTTCAAGATGTTTCTTTACCTCGGGACTTCCGCCGATTTTTTTGATGGTGTTTTCCTCTCCCACCTCTGCAAGACTCAGTGGCATCATAATTATTCCTCGATTCTGTTGATTAGCACTTGCTAACCGTTTGTCTTAAAAATAAGATCAGCGAATTTAAAACGCGATCCTAACATCCGATTAGCTTCCGCTAACCACCATACTTATAATATCTTCATGCAAGTCATATGTCAACACATTTTTTACAAAAATGCGGGCATTTATTGCAATTTCGGCACCATTGCCAATAAGTTAGCGTCAGCTAATCAATGCATTTGTGCAGATTGTTCGGTTTCTCACCTCGACATTTTCTTAGTATCGACGATTCGGCTCGCGATCACCGCGTTAATTGCAGCGAACGAAAGCGCTTACAGTGAGTACGGCGGTGGAACCGATGCACTGTACGAACACGAGCTGCTATTCGGGAAACTGCGCTAACAGTCGTAATGTTTTTTTGTTATATTACCGATAGCGTCAACCGTAAAAATGTGATATACTATAATATAATACGCAAACTATTTGAGAAAGAGGTGCGGCAAATGAAGTACGAATACGTTTTTTTCGACCTTGACGGCACTATAACAGATCCGTTTGACGGCATAACCAACTCGATCGTTTACGCGCTGCACAAGTTCGGCATCGAGGTTGACGACCGACGCACCCTTACTCCCTTTATCGGGCCTCCGCTGGTTGACTCATTTATGCACTATTATTCATTTTCTCATGGCTGCGCGCTTGCCGCCGTCGGCTACTACCGCGAATATTACTCGAAAAAGGGGATTTTTGAATGTTCCCTGTACGACGGTATGTCCGAACTTCTGCACCGTCTGCACGACAACGGCGTAAAGGTCATCATGGCTACCTCAAAGCCGGAATCGTTTGCCGAGCGGCTTATGAAGCACTTCGGGCTGAGCGACTGCTTTGCGGCGGTCTGCGGCGGAACGATGGATGAAAAGCGCTCCAAAAAGGACGACGTTATCGCCTATGCGCTTGAACGCGCGGGCGCGACCGACCGCTCCGCCTGCGTGATGGTCGGTGACCGCAAATTTGACATTGACGGCGCAAAGCGATTCGGGCTGGATTCGGTCGGCGTTACCTACGGCTACGGCAGCGGCGATGAGATTGCCGCATCAGCGCCGACATTCATCGCCGATTCGGTTGCGGCGTTGGCAGATATTTTAATGGGACCGGCCGCATAACCCCACTTGCATGCAGTGTTGAGTCCGAAGCAACCACACTCGCGTATGATTTCTCATAAATGCAACTTGCTATATCATACAAAAAAGCGGCGACGCACCAAATATACGGTGCGTCGCCGTGCTTTTTATGCTTATGTTTGCGGTCATTACCGCGCTTGTTTTGCTCGCTGATTATTCTCGGCTTCTTGCGTATTTTCTGCGCTGAATATTTGTTCCATGCAAAACTAATCGTCACAGCGCATTATTTCACACTGTCAGCGATTATTTAACCGTGTTCTTGATGACCTTCATGCGCGAAAATTCTTCGCGTTCCTTTTCCTCAAGCGCCTCGGTGATTGCCTTTATCTGCGTTGTAAACCGCGGTATGATGATGTTTTTGAGCGCGTTTGCGCGTTTTTGGGTCTTTTTTATGCCGTTTGCAAGGCGGTAGACCGAATTTTCAATCTCGACCAGCCGCACGGTCAGCCGTTTAACCTCGTCAAATGCGACATACGCTTCGTCAAGGTTGAGGTTGGTATCGGCGTAACCGTAAAAATTGCCGCTGACGGTCGAATCGAGCCGCACGGTCGGCACCTCAACACCCATCACCGAACGAAAATCAATGCTCAGTCCGTTCTCGACAGGAACCATGCGGGCGGCGTCATCGACTATGCCGAGCGTTATATTGGCGGTCATAAGCGCCTTGTACGCAGCGGCGTAGGCGGCGTCGATGGACGACTGAATGGAATTGGCTTCGTCGATCATCGCCATGGTTTCGCGTATCAGAATATTATTTTTTCGGTCGAGCAATTCAAAGCCGGTCTGTGCCAGCTCGAGCGATTTTTTCAGGTTGATAAGGTTGCCCTTGGTTGCAAACACCTGCTCGTCAGCCATCGTTCATCCGCCTCCTTCATTTTTCTCTTAATGTCATAAATGCGGTAGAACGGCGTTTTACGCCGTCGCCCCACCCTTGTAATGTTCTTTAAGCAGCTCGCCGTCAACACGGTCAAGCTCGCTCATCGGCAGACAGCTCAGCAGTTCCCAGCCGAGATCAAGCGTCTGTTCCATGGAGCGGTTTTCGTCGTGGCTCTGGGTAAGGAAACGTGATTCAAACCGTTTGCCGAACTCGATATACTGCTTATCGAGCGGCGACAGCTCATCCTCACCGATAACCGACGCCAGCGCTCGTGCGTCCTGCACCTTTGCATAGGATGCGAAAAGCTGGTTTGCCAGCGCCGAATGGTCGCCGCGCGTAAAGCCCTCGCCTATGCCGTCCTTCATCAGTCGTGACAGCGACGGCAGTACCGACACCGGCGGATATACGCCCAGTCCGTCCAGTCGGCGGTCAAGCACGATCTGTCCCTCGGTGATGTAACCGGTCAGGTCGGGCACAGGGTGTGTGATGTCGTCGTTCGGCATGGTCAGTATAGGCAGCTGAGTGACCGAGCCGCGCTTGCCTTTTATCATTCCGGCGCGCTCGTACAGCGACGCCAAATCGGAATAAAGATAGCCGGGATAGCCTTTTCTGCCGGGAATCTCGCCCTTTGACGATGAAAACTCGCGGCACGCTTCGGCGTAAGACGTCATATCAGTCATGATGACCAAAATGTGCATATTAAGCTCAAATGCGAGGTACTCGGCGGCAGTCAGCGCACACCTCGGCGTCAGTATACGCTCGATAACGGGATCGTTGGACAGGTTGAGGAACATTACCACCCTGCCGAGTACGCCCGACCGCTCAAACGATGCGCGGAAGTAATCGGCGACGTCGTTTTTCGCGCCCATCGCGGCGAAAACGACCGCAAACTCGGCGTTTTCGTCGCCGGCGATCTGCGCCTGACGGACGATCTGAACGGCAAGCTCGTTATGCTTCATGCCCGAGCCGCTGAAAATGGGCAGCTTCTGACCGCGGATAAGGGTCGCAAGGCAGTCGATGGACGAGATGCCGGTATTAATGTAGTTTCGCGGATATTCGCGCGAAACGGGATTGATAGGACTGCCGTTTATATCGCGGGACGCGACGGGATATATTTCGCCGAGACCGTCAATCGGTCTGCCCGTTCCGTCAAAAACCCTGCCCAGTATTTCCGGCGACAGCTTCAGCTCCATCGGATGGGCGGTGAGTACCGTCGCGGTGTTCTCCAGCGAAATTCCGCGCGTGCCCTCAAATACTTGCACGACGATGCGGTCGCCCTCGATCTGCACCACTCTGCCCATGCGCGTCGAGCCGTCGTCGAGGTGCATCTCGACGACCTCCTCATAGGATGCCTCGGGGCACCCGTCCAGTACGACCAGCGAGCCGCTGATCGAGCTTAGCCCCATGTGCTTAATAATCATCGGTCGCCGCCTCCTTTGCCGACCAGCCGATCGACCGTACTGTCGATCTCTCTGATATAATCATCGAAAAGCTCAGGCTTTTCGTTCGGAATGTCGTATTTCATGCGTACCAGCTTGTCAAAAATGCCGCTTTCCACCAGTCGGCTGACCGGAATGCCGAGCGGCAGAAGCTCCTTTGCACGCTCGTAGAGCCGCAGAATCGTTTTCATCATGCGGTACTGCTTGTCAAGTCCAACATAGGTGTCGGATGCATGGTATGCATTTTGCTGCAAAAATCCGGTACGAACGACGCGCGCCGCTTCAATGACCAGCTTCTGATCGTCGGGCAGCACGTCGGCACCGATAAGCTTGACGATCTCCATGAGAGAGGTCTCCTCACGCAGCAGCGCGGACAGCTTTGCTCTGCAATCCATAAAATCGGGCGCAATCGCCTTTTCATAGTAGGCGGCAAGGTCGCTCTCGTACTCGGAATAGCTCATATTCCAGTTTATTGCGGGATAGTGACGCGCGTATGCAAGCGACTTATCCAGCGCCCAAAACACGCGTGTGAAACGCTTTGTATTCTGTGTTACCGGCTCGGAAAAATCGCTGCCCTGCGGCGAAACGGCGCCGATAACAGTTATCGAGCCGCGATTGCCGGAGAGAGTCTGCACCATGCCGGCGCGTTCGTAAAACTGCGACAGACGGCTGGGCAGATAGGCAGGGAAACCTTCCTCGGCAGGCATCTCCTCCAGTCGGCCGGAAATCTCACGCAGAGCTTCCGCCCAGCGGGAGGTCGAATCCGCCATCATTGCGACGTCGTAACCCATGTCGCGATAATATTCGGCAAGGGTTATGCCGGTATATATCGATGCTTCGCGCGCGGCGACAGGCATATTTGATGTATTTGCGATAAGCACAGTGCGGCCGGTCAGCTTCTTGCCTGTGCGCGGGTCGATCAGTGCGCCGAATTCGTCAAGCACCTGTGTCATCTCGTTGCCGCGCTCACCGCAGCCGACGTAGATTATGAGATCGGCGTCACACCATTTTGCAAGCTGATGCTGAGTCATCGTCTTGCCCGTGCCGAAGCCGCCGGGTATCGCCGCCGTTCCGCCCTTTGCAATGGGGAACATGGTGTCGATGACTCGCTGACCGGTAATGAGCGGCACGGAGCATTCCAGCCGCTGCTCGACCGGACGCGGCACGCGTATCGGCCACTTCTGGCACAAGGTCAGTTCGTGTATTTCGCCCTTTTTATCCTCGATCTTTACGACGGTGTCGTTAACCTTATACTGCCCGTTCGGCGCTGTCCAGACGACCGTTCCAGAAAGAGACGGCGACAGCATACAGCGATGTACGATCGACTCGGTCTCGGGACATTCGGCGTAGATCATGCCGCCCGAAAGAGTGTCGCCGACCGCCGCCGTAACGGTCACATCCCACAGCTTTTCGCAGTCGAGGGGCGACACATCGCCGCCGCGGCCGATAAATGCACCGGTCTGCTGCTCCATGGCAGGCAGCGGACGCTCGATACCATCGAATATGTTGCTGATTATGCCGGGGCCGAGCGTAACCGACATCGGCTGACCGGTCGGATAAACCGGATCGCCTGCTTTCAGTCCAGTTGTGACCTCGTAGACCTGTATGATCGTGCGCTCACGGCTGATCTCGATAACCTCGCCGACCAGCTTCTCGTCGCCGACCAGCACCATTTCCTGCATAAAGAAGTCGGCGGTGTCGCGGACGGTCACGACCGGTCCGTTCACTCCGTATATGACGTTTTTGCCCTGTGTCATGTCGATCAACTCACTAAATTTCAATCTTGTAATTTTCGCGGAATGCACTGCGTTCCCGTTCCAGTCGGGCGTCCAGCGTGTCGTCGGCAATCAGCCGTCCGCATTTCATCATTATGCCGCCGAGAACTATATCATCGCTCATCTCAACCGAGCAGTCGGCCGCCGACTTTATCGCGTCGGCAAGGTGCATATCCTGCTGTCTGACGAAAACGGTGCGCTCCCCTTCGCCGAGAGCCGCCGCAGCAGATTTTACGCTGTTAATTACAAACGGCTCGTAGTCCGCCGACTCGGTAAACGCGGCAATTTTACGCTCTGCGTCGGCAAAAACGCCTTCGGCAAGCCGCGCCCTGCGTTCAAGCAGTTTTTTGCGACATTCGGTGCGCTTTTGCGACACCTCGCGTCCCGCCTTGCCCTTGATTTCGGCGCTCCTGCGCCGAACGACGGTGTAAACATCCTCCAGTATTTCGTTCTCCGCTTTTTTGAGGCGGTCACTAACATATTGGTCGGAGTCGCGTTCAATGCGGCGGCGACGTTCATCGACCTCCGCCGTTATCGCGGCGACAAAGTCGTTTATCATCTGTTCTTCGTTAACCATATCAATTGCTCCTTACAGCCGTCTCGTTACAGCTTGATTCCGATGGCCTCGTGAATGTAGCGCATGATTGAGTCCTTCGTTCTGCCCTCGGCGTGACGGTCGGGGATCTCGACGATAAGCGGCCGCGTGCGGTTCATTTTGAGGTCGTATACCTCATCGGGGCACAGCTCCACCAGCCGCTCGGTCATCAGCACGACACCGACCTCTTCGTCGGCAATCGCGGCGTCAAGCGCACGCCTGACCGATTCCTTGTGGTGAGCGGTCACGCCCTCGATACCTGCGAGCCGCAGTCCGGTCACAGTATCGTGATTGTCGCTTATCAAAAAGAATTTCATATCGGTCGCCCTGCTTTTCAGCCGACAAATGCCGACATATCGGGTATTTTCAGGAATACGATAAGCATTGCCACAACCAAACCGTACAGAGCGACAGCCTCGCCCAGAACGACGAAGATCATCGCTTTACCGAACGACTTCGGATTTTCGGCGATTGCTCCGATTGCGGCAGGTGCGCCGCCGGCAAGAGCGATACCTGCGCCGATAGCGGACAGTCCGATAGCAAGGGCGGCTCCGATGAAGCCCATGCCCGACGCACTGCCGACAGCAGCCGCCTGAGCAGCCGAAACGGTGGATGCGTTGTCGGCGACCGCCTGAGCGGCACCCGACTCAGCCGCCGACGCGACTACCGTGAAGATAACGCACAGGGTCGCTGCGGCAACGATGGTGACAAGGTGATGTCTGACCGCTTTTGCGGCGCTGCCCGTCTTTTTGAAGCTGTGCTTTGCGACAAACATTGCCGCCGCAACAGCGATAATGGGCATTGCAAGAATAGTAATTATTGTGATTAGCATTTTGAGTTCCTCCCGAAATAATATGTGATTGATTTATATTGCTACAATAATAAAACCAAATTTCAGCGGAATGACGGCATTATTTCGCCTTTGCCGCCGAACCGACCGGCTCGTAGTCCCTGCCGTCGCCGAAGTAAAAGCGAGAGAACATCTCGTAAAACTCCAGTCGCAGCACCTGTATGCCGACCAGCAAGCCT
>USQH01000014.1 GCA_900556765.1 uncultured Oscillospiraceae bacterium | reverse complement strand
GAAAGCTTATGGAGTACCATTGAGCGGGCATATTCCACAGGTGCTTAGTGGGATGCCTATGTGACTGAGGCGTTAAAACAGCTCGGGGCAGAGAATTTTGCCATTCAGCTTCAGGTACAGAGCATAGGTGGCGGATATTACCGCATCTACCATAATATTTATACAGAATAGCAGGAAGGCTGTGCTATTTCATCAGCAGTAAGTGAAAAATCAAATAAGTCAAAATTCTCTTTGATATGCTCCGGCTGGGTGCTTCTCGGAATGACGGCGATACCTTTTTGCGTTAGGAACCGGAGCAGAATCTGTGCAGGGGTCTTGTCGTATTTTTCGGCGAGAGCAAGCACAGTGGATTCTCTGAACATTTCATTCCGGTTGCCCTGGCCTAATGGTGCGTAGGCCATGTGTGCTACCTGCTTCTTATCCATCCAGCTACGTTCAGTAACACGCTGACAGTAAAGATTGGTTTCAATTTGGTTCACCGCAGGGACGACCTTGTTATAGGCAATTAAATCAAGAAGCTGGTCCGGCTCGAAGTTGGAAACTCCGATGGCGCGGACGTTTCCTTCTGCGTACAGCTTCTCCAAAACCCGCCATGCCGCATAGTAGTTGGCAAAGGGCCAGTGCAGGAGCAGCAGGTCGATGTAGTCGGTCTGCAAATTGGCAAGCGACTGCATGACCGTCTGCTCGGCATTTTCGTAAGATTTGAAGTTCACCTTTGTGACGAGAAACAGCTCCCGGCGGTCAATCCCACTTTGCTTGATACCTTCGCCCACTGCCGCTTCATTGCCGTAAGCCTCTGCGGTGTCGATCATCCGATAGCCGTTTTGAATGGCTTCTGCGACTGCCTCGGTGCAGTTCTCCCCGCTAAGCATAAAAGTGCCGAAACCGACAAGCGGCATTTGAACGCCGTTATTCAAAGTCAAGTATTCCATATCCATTCTCCGTTTTCATATTGCACAGATACCAGTCATATGCTATAATCATTGTAACAAGTTCGAGTAACACGAAGTCAAGAGGTATTTTAGATTTTTTCGGGGGATGCAATGTACTATACAATAAAACAGATGGCAAAAATGTTTGATGTAACGGAGCATACGCTGCGCTTTTATACCGATGAGGGCTTACTGCCCTGTGAACGGGACGGCGGCAATCGCCGGGTGTTCAACGAAGAATCCGTGAATTGGATGCAAGGTATCAAATGCCTGAAAGGCTGTGGTGCGTCCATTGAGGACATTCGGGAGTATTGCCGCCTTTGTCTGCTGGAGGAATCGGAGGAGAACCTTCGGGCAAGGTATGCGATCATTCTCAAGCAACGGGAAGAAGCCTATAAACGGTTGGAGGAGGCAAAAGCCACAGCGAAATATATGGACGACAAGGTTGCGCACTACGAGGCAATTCTGGCAGGTCTTGCCCCGGATGACACCAACCCTAAGAATTGGACGGCGGAAAACCGTCCTAAACACTGAAGTCTTGTATAGGGGGCAAATGAGCCGTAGGGTGCAGTTTTCTCTAAGGGGGTGCATTTCTATCAAAATTACGGTTCTTTGCCAAGCCAAAAAAGCCCGCAAACCCTTGATATATCAAGGATTTGCGGGCTTTGTTTTTTATACAGTGCGGTTATATGTAGCGTCCCTCGCATATTATCAGAGTTTTCATTTTAAGACTGATTTTCCGATGAGCATTGTAGGGAAACATCGTATTATTCAGAGGATATATGCCGAAGATCGTATGTTTCGACGCTGCTTTTGAGGAAAATTCAGGGGCATATAATGTTGGAGGCAGAGAAAATATTACTGCACCCCAATCGCCCCTGAATCAATTTTAAGCGGATGTCGGTTTTATGCAAAAGACTCGCGCAACTATGCAGGGGATTGTGACAAACTTATAAAAAATTAAACAATGAGATGTTGAAACCGAATTTGCTGTTCAATACATAATCAATGAAATTGATTTGTTATTTATACGATTTTTTTATCCGTGATAATCGCCTGTCGCAGAATCTACCGTAACAAATGGAACGACCTTACCATTCAAAACCACATAGACCTGATATATTCCGTTGCCCAAGTCCTCATAGTGATCCGGTTTTACCTGGTAGTTCTTGAACAGATCCTTTTCAAAATCAATTTTCCATGCTTCGCCTTGGGCGGAGGTGCTTCCGGCGGTCGGTTTATCCGCAGTGTTCTGCTTGCCGGCCTGATCGATAGACGATTCTGCTTTTTCAGATGAACCGAGAGTATTTGATGTTTGGCCGTTTGCTGAATTGTTATTCTCGCTCTGATATTCTGTACTGCTCTGTTTTTCGGACTGCTCCGTGGTAAGATCGGGACTATTAGATGAAGCATTGTTCTGCGCATTGCCACAGGCCGTCAGGGTAAACAGCACTGTAATCGTAAGTATTGCGGTGGCAAAAAATTTGGTTTTCATTTTATGTAACTCCTATCATGTATATTTTCTGTTTATTTTTGGTTTATGAAATGTTTCCTCAGTAAGATATATCGGTTTGATTCTTTGGAAGCGTAGACGTGTGAAAACTTGCCGTGTTTCTCGGTCAACCCACACACTCCGGCAAAAAGTGCTTAACTTCAACAAATTCTCCTTGTTTGATAATGCTTGTTCTTTGCAATAGTGTTTACTAACGGTGTATCATATCTGGGCAGTTTTCGCTTTACGGGGCACGTGTAAAACTTTTTTACTTTGCCGACTGCCTTGCAGACGTACCGACACAGAAGCGTGTTGAGCTTGAGGCTGCGATTGATGCCACTTCTGTGACTCAAGCGAACAAGCGGCGTGACACTTGGTGTTTTGAAAAATGTAACCGTAGGGCTGGTCGTGCTTGTCCAATGCTCAAATGCTTTTGCCGGCGTTGCTTTTTGGGGATTAATAAAAAGTGATTTCATATTTATTCTCTCAGTTCATCCGTTTTTCCTGCCTGAATGGCTGCAATATTGCAGGCGATCTTTTCCGTGTCCCAATCCCACCAACGAAGATTTTTCAGCTTTTCAATAGTATCATCGTTAAAGCGCTTACGAATAGGCTTTGCCGGAACGCCTCCCACAATGGTGTATGGCGGTACATCTTTTGTTACCACGGCACGGGTGCCGATGATGGCTCCGTCACCAATGGTCACGCCGGAGAGGATAACGGCCTCATAGCCGATCCAGACGTCATTGCCTATTACAATATCGCCTTTGTTATCCCATGCGTCACAAATGTTTTTCACATCCAGCCCCCATTCTTCAAAAAAGATCGGGAACGGGTAGGTAGAAAGGCTTTGCAGTGCGTGGTTAGCGGCATTAAAGATGAACTTTGCACCGCAGGCAATGGAGCAGAATTTTCCGATTTTCAACTTGTCGTGATTGCACTCAGGATAGTGGTAAAGTACGTTGTTTCGCTGAAAATCCCGCGGATCATGTACAAAGTCATCATATGTAGTGTACTCTCCGATTTCAATGGATGGGTCGGTTATTACATTTTTAAGATACACGGTACTGTGCCCTTGACTACGTGGATATATTTTCCAATCAGGAATCATATGCATTTCCTCCAAAAAAGATTTAACGGATTAGGATTCTTGCAATTTCCGTTGTCAGAATTTTCAGTACTGTGCCGCCGGACATTACATAAAACCAGATTTGCCGCGTGTGCTGGGATTTTGCGATAGGGGTAGCAATGGCGGCAATGATAATAAGCAATGCGCCGATGCAGCCGATAATGGTAGGAACGCTGATAAGCTGAAAAATTCCGGGAGCGCAGCTGCCGTCAATGGCGCACTGAATGGTTTTGTCCAAGCCGTCCCGTGTTGCGGCAAAACAGCAGATTACAAGACCGAAAATCAGCATGATCATGCTCCTGCGTCCCCAATACTGAATGTTGGTGCGGTAAAAAACAGAATAGCCAGCAAAGCCCAAAAGGGCAAGTATCATTAAAGTCGTGACCGTTGTTATGGCATTTCCAAAATAGAGTTTCATTGCGTTATTCCTCGTTCTTTTTATTTTAAACCGCTTTTACAGCAGTCGCTCCCAACGAACGTCGCTCCAGCCGGTCGTATCAAAGTTGTTCCTAATGCCGTCACACATTAATTTAAGCTTTTTTTGTATGGCAGGCGATTCAATCAGCAGCTTTGCCTCATCATCGTGGGTCATAAAAAATTCCATGATACGGGCGCGATCCTCCCGTTCGTTCACGCGGCCATAGCTGTCAACGAAATAAACACCCTCGCTGCCGCTGCTGTAAAGTGTCCACCTCTGCTGTGACGGGTCAGCTTCGGTAGGATTTTCGTAATACGAGAAACCCTTAGGATTCAATGCAGCCCATTTATCCAACGTGAACACCGAATAGTCCCGTGATAGTATCTCGTTTTCTGTGGCGTGCCAAATTTCGTGGCATATAATCCCGTCAAGATCGGATGTCATTTGTATATCCAGTGCGATATTTTGCCAATCTCTTCTCTCATATGTACAGCCCACAGCGCCAAAATTGCTGTCGATCTGACCCACCAGCAGGAAACGAATGCCGCCATCGCCCATACTGTTTTTAAACTGGGCTAAAAATCCGTTTGGATACAGAGAAAGGCTTTGGTTCAGGCATTTAAGCGCCATGCTGATGCTGCTCAGTTCTTCATCGTCGCTCATTGTATCTGTCAGGGTAATGGCGTAGTCGCAAAGTGCTGCTGCGTCCTTACATTGAGAAGAAAGCAAAATGCACACTCCGTATTTTGTTTCCAGAGTATCCGCATATTTCCGCGCATCCGGCAGAGTTTCAATAACAGGTGCTTCGGCGGATCTTTCACGATAAATCTGCGCCAGTTTTTGGTCAACATTAAGCGGCGATGCAGTGTGAGCTGCGTCCGCAACAGCCGTGAACGAAAGCTGTGCCGGATCAATGGAATAGATACGATACGTACCGTTTTGATAGACTGCACCTATCAGCAATTTTTCGTCGGGGAGGAAGCAGACGGAGCGCATTTCACCGGATATTCCGCAGTCGGCAAGCGGGCAGGCTGCAATTTGCGTTTCGGCAGAGTAAAGTGTTGTGTCTGTCGCAATGCCCATCAGGTAGGGCGCACCGATAATGCTGTACAATTCTTTGCTATCGTTCATGAAAATATCGGCATCCGCAAACAGGAAGTCGCCGTCATCACATCCGTAAAGTAAGGAATAGCCCATTGTTTTCTCATCAAAAGACAGCAAGTACAAACCATCTTCTGTAAAGACTGTCTGATAGAGATTTTCTTGCAGCATGGAAAACTGCCCCGTTGTAACATCCAGGATTGCCGTACCGCATTCGCTGCTGTACGGTGACAAATAGAATTGCACAGCCATTTTGTCGTTGCGGTTGTCAAACGCCGTAATTTCAAAAAAGCGCAGGTCAATGGACAATTGTACTTTGCCCATTTTACCGCTTTTCACATCTTTGCAGCAGAGCACATGTTCACTCAGATAGTAGTAGGTGTTTCCGTCGCAGGAAAAGAAGCCGTCCACATTCTCCGTTTTTAATGTGCCGATTTCTGTCAGAGCGGTGTTCAGAAACTTCCATTCGTTCTTATCCCGATTGCACAGCGCAAGTCTGCCGTCGGAGAAGGTCTGTTCCTTAAAGCTCCATACGCCGTCCATTGTGATCTCGCCGCTCACGGTGTCGGCGTCGGTGTCGACAATCTGCACGGTGGTGATTTCTTTTTCATAGTCCGCCCAGCACAAAACGACTTGCGCTCCGCCTGCAGGGTAGATGCCGGAAAGCGTTGCGGGATGCGTACATTGAATTTCGCGGACGGTTTCTCGATTTTTTGAAAATAAGGTGCCTGCTCCGCATCCGCCCGTATTCAACAGTACACACAGCGTCAAAAGCAGTGCCACGGTAATTTTAATTTTTTTCATATTTGTGTTTTCTCCTTGTATAGTTAAGGCGTTTTTGCCGCTATGTTCAAATAAATTTCAGCGCAGTTACCAGATTATAAATATGTATAATATCAAAAATCAGGCAGCACGAAATTTTTCGGACGGAGCAGCGGCCCGATCTTTGTGCATCCGAAAATGACTGTTTCTTCGTCTGACTTCTCTTTCAGTTTTTTATGGATTTTCATTTAAAACAATTTCTTTTTAAATAAAAATGCAGCGCATGACCACGGCTTTAGCGGTCAGCACTGCGTCTTTGCGTCCGGCTGATTAAAGACTTTTTCTACATGATAATTCTGCGCGTTAATAATGCTTTCATGCTTGCATTTTGGGCAAAACAGCGGAAAGTCCCGAAGCACGGTCCTTTGAAGCAAACGCAGCCGCGTTTTTGCGCCGCATACAGGGCACAGAATCCATTTTTCTTCTGTTTCATTCATTTGCCATTGCTTCTTTCTGCATGAAAGGTACGAAAGAAAAGCCGTACATGAGCATCCAGCTTTTCAAGGCATGCCGCCTCTTTCTCCGGCTGACGGTCGCAGATTCCGATCAGCGTAATGACCGGAGCAACATACATAAGTGCAAGCGTATTTGGGTCTTCGTTCCGAATTTCACCGGCGGCGATAAGACTGTGAAAAATGCCCGCGTGATAGGCAACCACACGATCCACATATCGTTTTGAATATAATTCCGCAAGTTTTGGGGAGCGAAACTGCTCGATGGTCATCATTCGGCGAAAACGGCTGATTGTCTCGTTGTGGAGAGAGTAATTGAAAATCTGATACACTTTTTCAATCAGTGCATCCTCCGTGATATCTGTGAATACCGGAATATCCTGCGCCGAATTCTGCACATGAATATCAATTTTTCCGGTATCTTTTTCATATTGCGCAGCCGTAGCTTCCACGATTGCGTCGAAAATGGATTGCTTGCTGGGATAGTGATTGTAGAGCGATGGTGCTTTAATGCCCACAGCTTTTGCGATTTCTCCCACACTGACCGAATCATATCCATAGGATGAAAACAGCTCCAGCGCCTTTTCAAGAATTTTCTGCTTTGTGTCTTCCTGTTTCATACGACCTCTGCTAACTAATATTCGTTAGTATTATTATAAAGACAGTAATTTTTATTGTCAATAGGTTTATATAAAATATTTAAAATATATTTTTATACATACTCTGTACATTACTGACATGTAACGGCTGTATGGTTTCGGTCGGAAAATACAGACCTTTAAATTTTAGTTTTTTATACAGGACTATTTTGTGGCGGCTTATTTAATGGTTTCATAACCCCAAAGCCAAAAGTTTGATATTCTCTTACCGGACTGTTTAGAGCTGTGCAGTTATCTCAGAGGTTACCTTTAATCATATAAACATATCCGTCATCTGTCTCGCGCACGAAACCTATATGACCTGTTGGCTCGTGCCGGAACCATCCAAAGCATTTCAAACATTAAATATAATTATGCCGAAAATTGACTCAGCATAGCGGTCGATCCATTGTCCGCGATTTTAAACATATTTAAAGAATCCACAAAACAAAACCGCTACCGATAGGGCTGTTCACCCACATTGCCGATCTGTGACAGATCTACGGCAATGATCTGATAGTTTTCCCAATAAATACGCAACGTATAATTAGCCTGCAATTGCGGTTTTCTCGCACAAGCAGTTCGGAAAGGTATTGCCACAGCTCGGCATAAAGTTTAAACCTACACGCAGTTTTTTCAACGGCTTTTTTGACCGCATGCAAACAACAATCATAATATCTATATTTACTGCGATAGTGATTTTTATGTGTACAAATGTCGTTCGGCTTTTCCAATGCAAAAAAGGAACGGATCAAGCTTTGAATCCGTTCCTTTTTATTTTTTCCAAACAACAGCATTTGCGGAAATGAAACCGCATATGAACTTCGGCTGTTTTGTTACCGCTCGGTACCCATGAAGAAGACTGCCAGTGTGCCGGGACCCGAGTGTGCGCCGATGACCGGCCCGGTGTAATTTATCATTATCTCGCCGACCGGCAAGCGCTCGCGTATCGCGTCGGCAAGGAAATCGGCGTCCTCTTTACAGTCGCCCTGACAAATAAACACGGTTTGACCCTCCGGATCGGTTATAACCTGCTTCATGCGGTCGGCAAGCGCAATTATCGACTGTTTTCTGCCGCGGATAACGCCTGTTTTCTCCAGTCTGCCGTAATTGTCGGTGTGCATCAGCGGCTTCATGCCGAGCGCGCCGCCGATTACCGCCGTCGTCTTTGATACGCGGCCGCCGCGGTGCAGAAAATGCAGATCGCTGACCGTGAACAGGTGGCACAAATGCAGCTTGTTCTGCTCAACATAGTCGCGCACCTCGTCAATGGAGCGTCCCTTTTCGCGTTCTTTTGCCGCATAGTAGACCATCAAGCCTTGACCGAGCGAAGCGCACAGCGTATCAACCGTGTAAAACTTGTGATCGGGGTAGCGCTCCGACACATCCTCCGCGGCTATTTTCGCGGCATTAAACGTGCCGCTGAGCGCCGACGAAAAGCCCAAATACAAAACATCCTTGCCATCGGCGGCAAACTGCTCAAACAGCTCGATGAACGCGTCGATATTGGCGGCGGAGGTGCTTGCTTTTGCTCCGGCGCGCAGCATTTCATAAAACTCGTGAAAACCGATCTCCCGTCCGTCGGGATAGTTTTTATACGACTTGCCGTCGACCGTCAGCGTAAGCGGAACGACCGAAATGTCCAGTTCGTCAACAAGCTGAGCTGGCAGATCACAGGCGGAGTCGGTAATAATTGCGTATTCGTTCATTAGTTAGCACCCTGCATAAATGCAGTAATCCTTTCCTTGATAATGTTATGACCGCGCTGTGTCGGGTGTACCCCGTCGGCACACAGCAGGTCGCTGAAACCGTGATCGAGTAAAAATGCATTTCGCAAATCAAGCAGGCGACAACCGGTCATTGCCGCAATCTGCTCGGTCAGACGGCTGTAATATTCCTGCCAGCGCGAAAGCATGGTCACATCGCCGAGCCAGTGCATAATGTTATCGTAGTTTAGTCCGCGCGAAATCCATTTCATGTACTTGACCGGGTCGATCGGAACCAGATTTGCTACCGCCACAGTCGCGCCGCGCGATCGGGCAAATTCAATAGCGTCGCTGTATTTTTCAACAAAGGCGTCCGCCGGAGTGTTGGGAACAAAGCTGCCCTCCGGATCGGCGGAGACATCGGCCCATTTGTAATCACAGTCGTTGCCGCCGAATTCAAGCAGCACGGTCGTGTTTTCATCGCAGTCGTCCAGCTTGCTGTGCAAAGCGTTCAGTCCGCCGTCAATGGTCAATCCCATTTTCGCGTAATTGTGCGCGTCAACATCGTATGATGCCAGCGACTTGAATTTGCAATCGTCGCACAGCTTGTATTTTTGCTGTTCGGATGAATAAATGACCCCGCGCAGTATCGAATCACCGAATATTTTTAGACTTTTCATGGCACATCACCTTGTATTTCAATCGCTGAAAACGAGTTAAATTTAATCCTCCGTTGTACTTTTACTGTCCGTTGCACTTTATTTTCCGGATTTTTTACTGCCCCTATATGTATCTGTTTTGCAATTCCACGGTTTCGCAATGCGGCGTTATTGGATTGAGGAGTTTTTTGATTCGATATGCTGTCTGTACGGTCGTATTCTTGACCGCGGCTTACAAATTTATTCTCGTCGCGTTTATTCTCGTCGCGCCGCATACCGAACGAAATGAACCGCAAGCCCTCATGTCGCCTGCGTGCAAGTCGTGACGTAGCTGACGGAATGATTTTTGCCGCGTTCGACGCAGCTCTTTGTGCAAATCCATGCACAGTTTCGCATGATTCGCGGGCGCACATGCATTTAATTTACGGGCGCATTTGATTTGCTCTACTAATATAATAATCACGGTGCTGCTGTTTGTCACCCTACGGCTTGCGCAACGCGCTCTAACCTTAAAAATCGAGCAGTAGAGTCGAATTTTGGCAACTCTCTTGACAGTAGAATTGCTCGGAGCGGTTGATTTTACTGCATTTTCTTGCAATTGTGCAAATCGACAAAGTTGCTCATTGCAGTGACTCTACCACGGAGAGAAACGGCAAAAACGTCCTGTTGCATATTCATCGAGTGTGTGTTATAATAATTGATACAATGCTTCGGCGCAATTTTTTGTGCAATGTTTCGTCGCGATGGTTTAATGCCGCAATGATTTGGCGCGGCGCTTTTGCCCGATTTTTTTGTGCAATGCTGTGGCGGCACATGATGCGTTACAGGGTGATACGGATTTGCCGATTGCCCACAGTGTAGACATATCTGAATAGCTCGCATATCAGCACATCACATGCGTTTCAGCACAGCGTGCGCATATCGACACATTTTGCGGTTTTGCGGGGTATTATCGCAACTAAAGACGATGCGTATGCATACAATTATTACGAGCATATTACACTTTCATACAATCAGTCACATTGTGCTTACATACAATTAATTATAACGGGAGGTGACCGCATGGAGGATCTGAAGCCGATAATAGCAAAAAACATTATTGATCTTCGCAAAAGCACCGATATGACCCAGGCACAGCTTGCCGAAAAGCTAAATTATTCGGACAAAGCCGTCTCAAAATGGGAGCGCGGCGACGCGATCCCATGCGTTACCACGCTTAAGGAGATAGCCGATCTTTTCGGCGTAACGGTCGATTACCTGATCACCGCTGAGCATGCCGCCGAGCGTCAGACGAAAAAGGAATATTCCGCGCGCAAAAAGCGTAATCACGTCCTGATAACGTTGCTTAGCGTCATGGCGGTTTGGTTCGCGGCAACCGTAGTTTTCGTCAGCACAAATCTCAGCACTGCGTTTGAAACATGGCTTTCCTTCGTTTACGCTGTACCGCTGTCCTGCGTGGTACTTATTGTTTTTAACTCCATTTGGTGGAAAAACAAACTGAATTACCTTTACGCCTCCATCCTCACGTGGAGTCTTTTGCTTGCCGTTTACATTATGTTTCTGGTGTTGCACAAGAATTTTTGGCTGCTGCTTATACTCGGCATACCATTGCAAATAATGATCCTGCTCTTTTCGGGAATACGGTTCCGCCGCAAAAAATAGCGGCTTTGTTATCTGTCATTGGTATTTAAAACAAGTTATATAATTAAATTTTACGGTGGGACGGAATATTATTCCGTCCCACCGTTTGTTTTATGTCTTTATAATTCGTATAATGTAAATCATATCGTATAAAAATTAAAAAAACGCTCCTAATCCATAAGTGTTTATTCTACGCAGTAAATTTTAATTACCCGACACACAAATGTGCCATGCTGTTGCCGCCGGTTTTATTAATGTTTTCTGCAAACTTGCCGCTGACTATAAATTGCGAAAGCTTAGAATGAGCACGGCGAAACACTCAAAAGAGCAACTCGTTATTAATATATCTATGCGGTATGGCTAAAATCTGAAACGGTTCGCGTATTTTTATTCCTCGCTTTCGGCTTTTAAGCTTTTAATTTCGGTTGAGAGTTCAAAGTGCGCCTGCACTTCATCTAAAATTGCTTTTGTATCCAGTGCCGCACATTTTATATCTTTTATACGACATTCCAAATCATCTGCTTTGCCCTCTAAATCTTCCGTTTGCACGGATGCCGATTCGACAATCGGAAAAACCGACAGTATTTTCGTTGCCGGAAATGTTCACGGAATCAAGGGGCACATTTTTAAGTGCAACATTTGCACCCTCGCCGAATATTTGCCGCATATTTTGCAGACATACGCTTTTATATTTTCGTCCGTTGCAAATTTTCGCCCTGCATTTTGAGCGTTTGTGAATTGGAGCGTAGACGCTTGGAGTAAGCATATTTAAAACTTTAGTTTCAAATAGTTTTTGTTTTACATTGAAAAGACTTTAAGCTGTAATTTGTGCGCAACAGAACAAATTCCCATAAATTTACAAACTTATATTACAAGTATACCAAATTTACTCATATTTTTTAACGTACAAAATCCCCGTTCCTCGTTAAGAGGCACGGGGATTCATTTCATATATGCGATCTTGCGCAACAAACGACTATTCTGTTGTTTTTAATTTTGTCATTCTGCTTTTTCGTTCACTGCAATCCAAATTTCGCAATGATAATTGGGGTCCGATGTATCTGCCGACGAATAGACCTCAAACTCAACATTCTCGGCGTATTCATACTGCGCGCTTTGCGGGAAAAACTCCGTAACGATTCTATGATAGGTATCAATAAAAGCGTCGGGCATTTTACCCTTGCTTGTAAACACCGCATAGGTGTTTGCCGGAATGGTGACAACCTCTAAATCGTCGTCGATTTTTCTGCCGTCGTACTCAACGCCGATGCCGTATGGAAACTGTTTTGCGTCAAGCTCCGAGGAAAAGCAAATGCCAAGCAAGCCTTTCATAACCGGATTTTTCGGCATACAGGCAATCAGTTTTCCCATCGTTCCGTCTGCACCGTACTCCTGCCACATTGCCGTAATGTCCTGCGTGGCATTTGCTGACTGCGGTTTGCCGACTTTTTTCCTTTTGCAAACAACCTGAAATGCCTCTCTTTTTTCAATTCTGTAATCCATTTTACTGCCTCCTGATAAGGTTAATTTTACAGACAGAGGAGTAAAAATCTTGACATTGCCGCTGTGCTTTGCTTCGCTCGGTGCAATGCCGTGAAATCGTGTAAAGGCACGGGAAAAACTCTCCGGCGTATCGTATCCGTATTTCAGCGCTATATCAATGATTTTTGCGTCCCCTTTGGACAGTTCTTCGCCTGCAAGAGAGAGTCTGCGCATACGAATATAATCGCCGAGCGAAAGACCGCACAAAATGCTGAATACTCTTTGAAAATGAAAGGGAGAGGAATAGGCCCTCCTTGCCGCTTCTTCAAAATCGATTTCTTCGGTTATGTTTGCTTCAACATAATCAATCGCCCGTTGTATCCCTTGTATCCAATCCATTATTTCACTCCCTTTCTGTGATTACAGTCTATCAAAATGCGAGTGCCGTTTCTTGATTCCCTGTGCTCGCGGGTGTTATGAAATGATACGGCGACCGTTTCGATGTGATTGAATCCGACAAACGGCAAGTTATCGCATACAAGCACTTACAAATTTCATCGGAACATTCATTCTTTCGGCAACCTGTTTCGGTGTCATTCCGCTGTCGAGGAAACATTTGCAAACTGTTTTCATGTTTTCTCCGATTTCGATGATGTGCCTATCCGGGTCGTAAATGCGCACAACCCGTTGCCCCCAAGCGTGTTCTTTGGTCGGGTGAACATAATCTATATTATACTTTTTAAGCTTTTTCGAGAATGCGTCAAAATTGTCTTCTTCAAAGTGAAATTCCGAGTTATTGCCTCCGAAATTCACATTCTCGGTGCCGATAAAGCTTTTCCATGTGTCAACCGTCTGTAAAACAAGTCCGCCGGGTAAGGTCTTGTTTGCCCCGAAATCCATAATAACATGAAGTTCAAATATCTCTTTGTAAAATGCAACCGATTTTTCTATATCTTTTACCACTAATAGGGTGTTTTTCAGTTTCATTGTTCCCACCTCCGATGATTACGATTAGTTGCTTTGATTATACTATGTTTCAGCGTATTTCTCAACACGCACAAAAATCCCTTACTTCAATCGTGAAGTAAGGGATTTTTATTCAAATGTATGCTTCAACTTGGCAAATTGAAATTTATTTTGATAATAGTTTTAGAAATCTTTTGTCATTCATCTGCTCATTTGTTAAATACTCTCCATCACAAAACAGAGCATAGGTCGTGATTGGAGTAGGTGCATTTTGAGCTTCTTCTTTGCTCTGTAAATGAACGGATTGAAATTGTACGTTATTCTCCTTTGCTACTTCTTCTACAACCGGAACATATTTCGCATTAAATGGGCATTGACTGGTATAATATAAAACATATCCTTTTTCTTCAATATGAGGGCGTTTTGCACATTCTTTGAATTTAGGCAAAGAAGCATTTTTTGTAAATGGTAAATACCACAACTGAATACCGTTATCCGCTTCATCACAAACGGTAAATCCTTTATACTGCAAGAATTTCGGGTCAGCCAAAAATGGCTTTTTCTTTTTGGAAGATAAAATACATAGTCCTTTTTTACCTTTGCTCTTGCTATCTTCAATGCAGGCATTCAACAAGTCTGCCCCATAACCATGTCCTTTGAACGAGCCAGCTACCCACAAACAGTTAATATACATATAACTATCTACCATAATTGGATTCCATGCGTTTTCGGCAGGTATATATTCAATAAAACACTTTCCTCTCTCTTTGCTTTTCAAGAAAACAAGTCCATCATCAAATCGCTCTTGCAACCAAGCCTTTTTTGATGACACCTGAATATCATTGTTGTTTGAAATTGCACAACATATATGCTCTTTGCCTATATTCTCGCTTGTCACGCTGATATATTCCACAAAGATACCTCCGATAATTCCGATTTGTTACTTTAATTGTACCATATTTCAGCGTATTTCTCAACACGTACAAAATCCCTCACTTCAATCGCGAAGTAAGGGATTTCTATTCAAGTGTATGCTTCAACTCGACAAACCGAAAGTTGTCTGTGCTTAGGACTGTTTACTATTGCTTAATACAAGTCTGAATGACGGAAATAATGTGTTCGATAGGCTCTCTACAATCGTCTTTCAGCCACTCGCTGATGATCGCCATGATGCCGTTAATGTAGAACGACATCATATACTTTTGATCCTCAGGCGGCACACGGAAACGATTCAAAATCGGCGTCAGTATATGACGGTTCAAATCCGTATAAGCATCGTTCATCCGAAGTGTCGACGCCTGTTCCACAGTTGTACGGAAAATGCGGCGGTGTTCTTTGATATAGGTCAGATACGGCGTAAGATATTCCGGCGTAATGAGATACAATTCTTTAAGCGGCCGTTCTTGCAACTTTTTTAGAAATTCCACCGTATCATAGGGCATGAACTCCACAAATCGGTCGATGATGTGTCGGGAGCATTCTTCCAGCAGATCGTCCACCGTTTCGTAATGCAGATAGAAGGTGGAACGGTTGACGCCGGCTTTTTCACAGATTTCTTTTACCGTAATATAGGCAAAATCCTTCTTTTCGATCAATTCAAGAAATGCCTCATCCATGCGGGCGGCGGTGGCAAAATATTTACTCTCGGATTTATTCAAAGGGTTTCACCTCATATTTCACTATTCTGCTCCGGTATAACATATATAAAGCGGTTAGGATCACCGCTATCCATACGCCCGCACCGGTTATTGCGTTCATCATTTTACGAAAACCGTTGTCATTTGCAGCAAACTGTGCGATCATTGCCGTTTGTAAGCCCAGAACGGACATCAATGCGGCGATAAAATTCAGAACCTTTGCGGCCGATAAAATCGGGCTGCCCAGCTTGCGGTATTTTACAAGATTTACGATGGACATCGTCATGGTGTAAAAAGTGTACATAGCAGACAAATAGATAATATACCCCGGGTAAGAAAAGCCGGAGTTTGTTCGTACCATCAGCAAAATCATGCCGCCCATGGGGATGTTCAGCAAAAACAGGAGCCATGCCGTCCGGCGATAGCAATGCAGCTCGTTTATGTTGTTCCTGCGGCGATAACTTATAATCAGCAACAGGCGAAGAAAGCCAAGCACCAAATAGTAAACCGCCATGGAAAGAAACCACACCGACGCATACCGAATTCCCACGAAAATGCGGAACACCACATAGAGAAAATTGACGGTCATGCCCTGATAGATGCTGACACTGCCGCGAAAAGCAAGATCACCGAGATATTTTCCGCCGAACGCAGTGCCGTTTGCCCTTCGTATGAAGGATGCTTTTATGTTTCGCAACATTCTCGGCAAAGGCAGTATTAAAACGGTCAAGCAGTACGCCGACATACCGTAAATCGGATATGCCGACACACGATTATTTTGCCCGGTGGCAAAAATATAGGCAAGTGCCGCAAACACAATCGGCGATACAATGAACAGCACCCATTTCGGCGGATAAAGAAATTTGTTTATGACCGCAGGCAGCTTCTTCACGGCTTACTTCTCGCTGATTTCTTTGGCAAGTTCCATGATCTCAAAGGCATATTTCTTCTTGCCGTTTTCGAGAATGCGTTTGTAAATCGGATAATTCACACTCATTCCCACCATTCCGATAATACCGATAATGATACCGGATACAAAGGAACCGGTCGTTCCGTTGCCGATTTGCCCCATGGTAAGGCACATTCCCGTACCGAAAACGAGGGAGGAGATTACGCCGAGCGTATAGGTAAAAATGTTTGCCGGAAGCTTTGCTTTTGCATCCAGTTTGCGAAGAGCGACGACCTTAGAGGTATCCTTCGGCGCATATTCGTTTGCGAGTTGTTCTGCGTAGATTTTATCAGTGTTCATGGCTTGTTGCCTCCTTTATTTGATGGCTTTATTATACAGGAGGAAAAAGCAAAGCGGAACAACACGAATGGTGGTTTGTGTTGATTTCAACTGTTAGATAAATTTCGATTTGTAATTATGATAATACCACATTTTCTTATTTTCTTCAACACGCACAAAATCCCTGTACCTCTTTTCAAAAGTACGGGGAGTTCGCTTCAGATATATAAGTCTTTAATGTCTTTCCGGCAAAGCTCGCGGTGCTTTGTGGAATCGGCATACAGGTATCTCACGGTATCCTCTTTTGTGAGTGTGAACTCAGCAAATTTGGTATACTTGTTGTCGGTCAAGTCTCAATACCATTTTTAGGGCATTGCAATTTTAGCTTTGCATTTCTGAAAATGTCAATAAAACTGCGATTTTATTGTTAAAAATGCAGGATTTGCAAGGCATTCGACGTAAAAAAGACCTTGCATACCCGAAGGTACACAAGGTCAATTTTCCTATTGTGGTTTTACAAATTGGGTTTGCACCAAATCAGGAGAATTACTTATTTCCCTGTCCCTTAATAGCTGCCTGGGCGGCCGCGAGACGAGCGATCGGCACGCGGAACGGCGAGCAAGAAACGTAGTTGAGGCCGATCTTGTGGCAGAACTCGATAGAGGACGGATCGCCGCCGTGCTCACCGCAGATACCGCAGTGAATGTTCGGGCGGGTAGCCTTACCTTTGTTAACAGCCATTTCCATCAGCATGCCGACACCGGTGGTATCAAGGCGAGCAAACGGATCGGACTCGTAGATCTTATTAGCATAGTAGCTGGGCAGGAACTTGCCTGCGTCGTCACGGCTGAAGCCAAAGGTCATCTGAGTCAGGTCGTTGGTGCCGAAGCAGAAGAACTCAGCTTCCTCAGCAATCTTGTCAGCGGTCAAAGCGGCGCGCGGGATCTCGATCATGGTACCGACCTCATACTTCAGGTCAGAGCCGGCAGCGGCAATGACTTCGTCAGCGGTCTTAACAACGATATCCTTAACGAACTTAAGCTCCTTAACTTCGCCGACCAGCGGGATCATGATCTCAGGAACGATGTTCCAGTCGGGATGATTCTTCTTAACGGCGATAGCAGCCTTGATAACAGCCTTGGTCTGCATAACGGCGATTTCGGGATAGGTGACGGACAGACGGCAGCCGCGGTGACCCATCATCGGGTTAAACTCGTGGAGGTCGGAGCAGATCTGGTTGATCTGAGCGACGGTCTTGCCCTGAGCCTTAGCAAGCAGCTCGATGTCGGCAGCTTCGGTCGGAACGAACTCGTGGAGCGGCGGATCGAGGAAGCGGATGGTTACGGGGTAACCGCCGAGAGCTTCAAACAGGCCCTCGAAGTCAGCCTGCTGCATCGGCTCGATCTTGTCCAGAGCGGCTACGCGCTCTTCTTTGGTCTCGGAGCAGATCATCTCGCGGAAAGCGTCGATTCTGCCTTCACCGAAGAACATATGCTCAGTACGGCAAAGACCAATACCCTGAGCGCCCAGCTCAGCGGCGCGCTTAGCGTCGGCAGGAGTGTCGGCGTTGGTGCGGACACCGAGAGTCTTATATTTATCAGCCAGCTTCATGATGCGGCCGAAGTAACCGCTGCTGGGATCAGCAGGAACGGTCGGGATGATGCAATCGTAGATGTTACCGGTGGAACCGTCGAGTGACAGGCCGTCACCCTCCTTAAATACCTTGCCGGCGAGAGTGAACTGCTTGTTCTCCTCGTCCATCTTGATGTCGCCGCAGCCGGATACGCAGCAGGTACCCATTCCGCGAGCAACAACGGCGGCGTGAGAGGTCTGACCGCCGCGTACGGTCAGGATGCCCTGGCTGTACTTCATGCCTTCGATATCCTCAGGAGAGGTCTCGAGGCGGACGAGAACGACCTTTTCGCCCTTCTTGCCCTCGATAACGGCGTCCTCAGCGGTAAATACGATCTTACCGGCAGCGGCACCGGGGGAAGCGGCGATACCCTTGCCGACGACATTGTTCTTGTCAGCGGCTTTAAGAGCGGCAGTGTCAAAGGTCGGATGGAGCAGCATGTCAAGGCTCTTCGCGTCGATCTGCATCAGAAAAGCGAACAGCGTGCACAGCAGTGCCTCCGGCCAGCGAAAACAGCCGTCGGAATAGGCCAGCGCGCACCCGACCAGCACGGGAACAGCAGCCGCAGCCAGCGTTTTGGGACGCGAGGCGAGCACCCAAGCCCGGAACACGCCGGGTTTCTCCGTTTTCATAGGCATATCGTATTAGTCGGAAGACAAAGATAGTTCATAATCGCTCCGAATAGTCGCCGCTTATGGAGCCGAACGTAAAAAACGGCATCCGGATGCGGAGCGGCACAGGCTCCGGCCTGCACGTCAGGGCATCCCGCCCGCATCTTCTCCGGACATGGACAAGCGGCCCGACCTGCCTGCCGACTTTTCGGGCCGTGTCGAAAAACAGTGCGGCGCTCGAGGACCGAGCATTAGCGAGGACTTTCCGAACGTAAAAAAGCGATTATCTTCCATGTGCCAAGCGCATTCGCAACCGGAGCTTTTACATCTGCCGGCCACGGTCGGCAACCACAAGCCGCGCATCCGATCAGGCCTCTGCCCCAAACCGCTCAGCCGTAGGGAGCCTGATACCGGGAAACCGGAAACATCGGGAACTCGAAGGTCTGTAGAGGAAAGTATACAATCGGTATCCCGAAAACATCCCAAGCCGACTCGAATCGGCGCATGCCGATGCCACCTCGCCCCCCCCCGAGCCGCAGAAAGACCGGACGAGGCAAGCGACCGAACACGAACCGGAAGGAACGGGAGAAACGGAGCGCATTCCGAAAATGCCCGGTCCTATCCGATAACGGTCGGGAAACGGAAAGGAACGCATGAACCGCCCTTTCCTAAAAACGACGCTCCGGAAGAAAATGACGGCATGAAGCGACGATACACGCAGGCGGCCCCCTTCGGACCGGGCGGTCCCAAAGCTGTCCCGTCTACCAAAACGGCGACAAAGAACGAAAAAAACAAAAGTCGTCCCGCCGGACCTGCCGGCAACAGGCACGGAAAGACCCGAAGACCGTTCTGTCGGATAAACCGGCAATGGGAAAGCCCGCGGCTGCCGGCCGGAACGGATCGGCGACCGGCGACAGCCCGTACGAAAACGGGCACAGGACCGACCGGTCCTGTGTCCCGCATATCGGTGGAACTGGAGGGAGTCGAACCCTCGTCCAAACAAGGAACCCGAGGGCTTTCTACACGCTTATCCTTCGATTGATCCTCTTGCCGCGACCTGGCCGAAGGCGACCCAGTCGCAGCCGCAGCCTATGAAATCTCGCGGCCGCTTATAGGCGTCGCAACCGCCATTCCCGTTTCGATGATACCCCGGATTCCTCGCGCTACGGGACGGAGCGCTCGGCGGGGTACTC
>USQH01000013.1 GCA_900556765.1 uncultured Oscillospiraceae bacterium | reverse complement strand
GGTATCCATTTCCAGCTCCTTGGTGTAATCAACACCAACTACCCACTCACCGGCGGTCGGCTTGTTAACAAGAGCTACAGCCGAGGATACAAGTTTGCTTGTTTCAACAAACTGGAAATTTATAGTTCCTTCATCGGTAAGTTTGTTGGAAAGCTTAATACGAAGAAGCTCTCCGTTGTTTGCATCCAACTGGGCAGCGCTGATAGAGCTACGGCAGCCGGCCAGATTGTCAGATTTGAACACGACCTTAAGGAGACCGTCTTCAGAGTCATAATTAGCATCAACTGTGGCACCATCATACGGAGTGGTGAACTGAATGCTGCCATCTGCAAATGCAGCAGTAACATTGTCGGACTTCATGGCTACCATCAAAGTTGCTACCGCAAGAGTGCGGTCATAGGTGCTGTTTGCGTAATCAATCTTTCCGTTACTATCAGTTACGATATTGGCAGAGCCGATAAAGTCCTTATAATTGGACAGGCTGACTACCATCCAGAAGTTTTCGCCTTTAACCGCGTTAATGGAAGTAACAGCATTGCCCTTTTCATCGACAAAGTGCATATTCCATTCAGCAGCGGTAGCGGTATACTGCTCTCTGATTCCGCAGAAACGGCAGTAGCCCTTGACATAGTCGTGGTCGACTACTGCAAGTGTCTCGTTATACGAATAATCGCAGCGTGTGCAGGTATGATGTGCAACACCGGTGGTCGAGCAGGTAGGCTCAACAGTAACAGTGGAAACATCGTTGTGACCGAGTGCCGGAATATCCTCGTAGTAATCATCCTCACCGCACTCGCAGGTGTAATGCATTACGCCCTTGTCAGTACAGGTCGGCTGAGTCTCTACTGTGCCTTCAAAGTCATGGATATGTACATCACCCTGATAGGTCTTTACATAGAACGAACCGAGAACAATATTATAGATGTAATCAGAGTTTTCGGAAGTCTCAACATTGATGACTCCCTCCATTGTACCGGTAACATACCACAGACCGGTCTGATTAGCGGGGAAATTATTGCCGTTTACGCCGTTCGCATGACCGTTCCAAACATGGTTTTCGCCACTTAGAGTATCGCCGGTTGAAGCATTACGATATACGATCTTGGTAATATAGCCCTTATAAAGAGTTCCGTCCTTAGTAATAGTGTAATCCTTGCAGTCTTTCCACCACTGGTTGGCGGAAATAGTATCTCCGTAATAGAGAGTATCAATTTCCTGATTATCTACCTTAAGATGAAAAGCGTTGGTGGAAGGCTTGCCGATAACAACGTCATCAAGGCTCAAATTTTTGCCGTAGGAAATGATAGAGTCTCTCTTTGTATAATCAATTGCAATGAAGTCTCTAACCTTTGCGGTACCGAGAAGCACGCGCTGATCGGCGTAAGTACCGCCGTTAGTATCCGAAACATTGGTAAGAGTACCGTAGAAGTAGTATTTACCGGCCTCAAGGAACTCATAGGTATCGTCACCGACCGATGCGTCTGCGCGGTGAACGGTAGTGCCGTTGAGAACATACTCTATCTGAGAGATTGTACCGGTTACTGCGATACCGTCAAGAGTGTAGTTAAACACCTTGCCGGACCATGACTCGTTAAGCTTAAGTACATCGTTTGAATTGTCCGAAACAAAGAATTCAATTGAGGTAAAGTCGATTACCGACTTGGTATCAAGGTCATAAGACGCAATCTTGATAGCGGCTTCTCTGCCGTTATAATGGAAATATGTGTCGTTGCATCGAGCGCAGACGCCCTTGGTAATATAGTTTGCAGTGGTCTCTGAATAATCGTGACCAAGTGCTGCCTCAGGCTCGGTATATGTATCATTGCACAACGAGCACACATATGTGCGTACACCATCCTTGGTACAGGTAGCCGTTGTGGTATAGCTGTAGTCATGTACGCAAGTACCGTAGTTTTCACTGATGTTGCAAATAGCTGCCTGAAGCTCCGCAGAAGTGCCGTCGAACGCAAGCGCTCTCAGAAATTTAGCGTTTTCAACCTCTTCGGTATCTTCGGGATTGACATTTGCAAGGTATTCGTTGAAAGAAGCAACCGTTTTGTAGGGGAAGTTGACAGTAAGCGCGCCTTCCTTAACAAGAAACAGGTTGTACGTCCAGTAAGTATGATCTGCGCTCGCACCGGCATTGTACAGCGTAATTTTTACGTCAGTAAAATCATAACCGTCGGGAAGATCAACTTCAGTAGCGGTAGAATTGTCAGGAAGAGTCCATGTAATATCGCCGAACGAAGTAGCTTTGGACGAATGATTTATGGTAACCTTACCATTGTTCATAATAAACTTAATAGTAAGTTCGGGATTCCATTCGCCGGAAATAACGCTGGAAACATCATCCGTGCCGCCGATAACGCCGGTATCATATGTACCGAGGAGCGTTTCGCCGTAATACAGCTTGTATTTAATAGACTCGGTGTTTTTAACGCCCATATCAATTGCAAACTTCAGATCGCCGACGGAGCCGTAGTTCACTTCGTGATTGAAAGCAGTTACGCCGTAATTGTAGTTTGCGGAATATGTAAACGTAAAGCCGCTGTTAAGCGTATATGTGTTCTGTGAAACGGCCGTTATGTTATTGGTACGTTTAGCACCGCCTATATATTCGCCGTTGTTCGCATTTGTAACATCGAACAATGCCTTAATTTCCGGTTTGTATACAACTCCGGCAAGCTCGGCATCCAGATCAGAATCGGCGAACGCGACGGTGAACACGCAGGAAAGCATGGTCGCAACGATGGCAACAGCCGAAACTAATGAAAGGATTCTCTTTGTTAGTTTCATAACTCTTTTTCTCCTTTTTTTCGAGAGACACTCTCGGAATTTGCCGTCACGAGGGGCGTATCGAAAGGTACACGTCGCCGTCATGACCCTTTGGCGAGTGCCGGCGAACACCGTGTATCTGCACAGTAAAAGATAACTGCACGCTGTTCAGAATACAATAATCGCAGGATACTCATGCCTATGTTACAGTCCAATTATAACTTTTAGACTAAAGTAAGTCAATATAAAATGCGACGAAATTATGAAGTTTTTTTGTGAAAACATACAAAACACAGCCTTAAATGAAAAACTATTTGTAGCATATTTTGTCGTGAAATAACATTAATTTTACTTATTATTATTTTAACGCGGATATATCGATGCCGGAAACCGACTCAAAAAAGCCGCGAAGCTCATTTATCATCTTTTCCACGCCGCCGGTCGAATCGCTTTCAAAATTCATCGGCATGACCGGATCATGGACCGAAAGCCGCAGCAAAAACCAGCCGTCGGCGTCGTCGCAGGCAACGCGGATACCCTCGCGGTTGTCGTCGGCAATGTGCCAGCCGTCGTGCGAAGCGGCGAAGCGCTCCAGCTCTGAAATTACACGCTCGCCGACGGGACGGAAATCCTCCTCGGTGATATTAAAGCGTATTTCCTTGCGCTCGACCGGTTCGCGCAAAGCGGAAATAAGGTCGGAAACGGTTTTGCCCTCGGCACGAAGCTGAGCCAGCTTGATAACTATGCGGGTGATAAGATAAGCGCCGTCGTCAAGAAAGTAATTGCTGCGGAATGCGGCGTGACCGCTGGTCTCGATTGCAAGCGGAGCGATTTTGCCGCTGTCGCACAGTTCGATTGCCTTGTCGATTACGTTCTTGTAGCCGCGGCGGTAACGGTAATGCTCGGCGTGCAAATTCTGCTCAATAAACTCCTTTAGTCCGCTCGACGTGATAGAATCGGTGACGATAACGCCGCCGGGACAATCCTCACAGGCAAGCACAGACGCCAGTGCGACCAGGCGGTTGCGGTTTATCTCCTCGCCGTCGGCACCGACAGCTCCGGCGCGGTCAACATCGGTGTCAAAGATTATTCCGAGGTCGGCGGTCGCCGCTAATGTCGCCTTGCAGGCACATTCCATAGCGTAGCTGTTTTCGGGGTTGGGTATATGATTGGGAAAACGACCGTCCGGTTCAAGATTGATACTGCCCGATACGTCCGCGCCCAGAGGAGAAAGCACTTTTTCGGCATAGAAGCCGCCGGCGCCGTTGCCCGCGTCAACCGCGAATTTCAGACCGCTGAGCGGTTTCGCCGTCTCGTCAGCGCCGAGCGCCGTGCATATCATACCGCGCAGATAGGCGGCGTATTCATCCAAAAAGGCGCAGTCGCTGACGCTGCCGTTGCCGTCAATTTTGCCGTCGTTGACCGCTATGTTCAGTATGTCGGTTATGTCACTGCCCTCCAGACCGCCGTCACGGGTAAAAAATTTCAGCCCGTTGCGGTTGTAGGGGTGATGGCTGGCGGTAATGGAGACCGATGCATCGCAATTTTTCAGCACGGTGGTCATAAACATTGCAGGAGTGGTGCACAGGCCGCATCTGACGACCGCAAAGCCCGAGTCGGCAAGCGCAGCAACCACTTTGCCCTCTATCCTTTCACCCGACAGACGGCAGTCGCGTCCGACGGCTACGGTAAGCGAACGGCTGCCGCATTTTTCCGACAGCCACTTTGCAAACGCGCGCGTGATACCGTAAACCACGTCGTCGGTGAGCTGCACCGGCTGATTCGGCTCGCCCTCCAGCGCAACGCCGCGTATATCGGTACCGCTTTTCAGTTTCAGTATAGTTTTATCCATTATTATACATCCTTTCAGCTTTTCAGCTTTCCGTTATTTATCGTGATTGACCGATGCGCCGAGCGTGCGACCTGGTCATCGTGAGTTATCAGAACGACCGTTCTGCCCGATGCGTTCAGTTCGTGAAATATCTCCATTATCTCGTCGCGTATGACGCTGTCGAGATTGCCGGTCGGCTCATCGGCAAGAATGAGCGGCGGATCGGCGGCAACTGCCCGTGCAATAGCGACTCGCTGCTGCTGTCCGCCCGACATTTCCCGAGGGAAACGGTGCGCAAGGTGTCCCAGACCCACGCGCTGAAGCGCTTCGGCGGAGCGCCGCTCGCACTCGCGCCGGTCCACGCCGCGGTAAAGCAGCGGCAAGCGGACATTTTCCGCCGCGGTGAGCGACGGAATGAGATTGTAGCTTTGAAAAACGAAGCCGATGGAGCGATTTCTTATCTGCGCCAGACTGTGGGAGTCGGCGTCGGCGATTCTGTCCCCGTTTAGATAATACTCGCCGGCCGTCGGCGTGTCAAGACATCCGAGAATATTCATCAGCGTCGATTTGCCCGATCCCGACCGTCCGACGATCGCAAGCATCTCGCCGTCAGCCACCTCAAACGATATGTCGTCAAGCGCTTTTACGCCCGACCGATAGATTTTAGTCAAGTTTTTAATTTCAATCATGCAATTATCTTTCCCCGAAATATTATATTTTCGGCGGTGCAGGGCAAAATATCGTTAAAGTACAAGGAGGTAAAATTTATGAGTGTTTCAAAAAAGCAGTACGGTCAGATGGCTAAAAAAGCCACTCCGAAGTCGCCGTGGCTGCGCGACTGCGCCTGCGCATTTCTGACCGGCGGAGTCATTTGCACCTTCGGCCAGTTTCTTTTTAACGTATATTCCGCCGCCGGCATGATGGAGGATGCGGCACGCACCGCCGTTTCGGTAACACTGATAGCGATTACAGCCATTTTGACCGGTCTGCACGTTTGGGAAAAGATCGGTAAGTTCGGCGGAGCCGGCGCGCTCGTGCCTATCACGGGATTTGCCAACGCGGTAGCTTCGCCTGCTGTCGAATTTAAGAGCGAGGGACAAATACTGGGCGTCGGCGCAAAAATGTTCACCGTTGCGGGACCGGTCATCGTATTCGGAACGCTCTTTTCAGTGCTGTACGGCATAATCTACTACGTCGTGCAGGTTATACTATAATGTAAGGAGGTCAAAAAATCATGGCTCAAAACAATAAAGGCGTAATCACCTTTTCGGGAAGCACGACAATAGCCTCCTACGCCTCCGCTGTCGGAAAAAAGGAGGGCGAGGGGCCGTTCGCCGCATACTTCGACTGCGTCGACACCTCCGAATCGCCCGACGGCTGCTCGTGGGAAAAGGCGGAGAGCGAATTGCAGGGCAAGGCGCTGCGTACCGCACTGAAAAAAGGCGATCTTACGCCGGACGATATCGACATTCTGTACGCAGGCGACCTGCTCAACCAGAGCATGAGCTCGACCTTTGCCCTGCGCGATTTTGAAATACCTACGGTGGGACTATTCGGCGCCTGCTCGACCATGTCGCTGTCGCTCGCAATGGCATCGCTTGCCGTCGACAGCGGCGCGGCAAAACGTGCGGCCGCCGTCACGTCGTCCCACTTTTGCACCGCGGAGCGCCAGTTTCGCAATCCGATCGACTACGGCGGTCAGCGCACTCCCTCGGCACAGTGGACGGTATGCGGTTCGGGCGCCGTCATCGTCGGCAGCGGTGGAAAAGTGCGCGTGCAGGATGTCATGCTCGGCAAAATGGTCGACCTCGACCAGAAGGACGCCAACAACATGGGCGCCGCCATGGCGCCTGCCGCCGCGGATACCGTATCGCGTTATTTGGATGTGACCCAAAGCAGTCCGAGTGACTACGACATGATAATCACGGGCGATTTGGGCGCTGTCGGCTCACAGCTCATGTACGAGCTGCTCCTGAGCGGCGGCATCGACATTTCGCGCGTGCATAAGGATTGCGGACTGCTGATATTCGACCGCGAAAAGCAGGACGTTCACGCCGGAGGTTCGGGCTGCGGATGCGCGGCAAGTATGCTGTGCGGATACATTCTGCGAAAAATGGAGGAGGGTGAACTAAAAAACATTCTTTTCTGCGCGACCGGCGCGCTCATGTCGACCACCTCCTCACAGCAGGGCGAAAGCATACCCGGCATTTGTCATCTCGTCCATCTGTGCAGTTGACCCATACGCCTGTGAAGCGACCTTTTTCTCCTACAAATGCGCGCGGCGCGGCACGTGATAATTGCGTGGGCAGTGCGCGATAATTGCGTAGACAGTGCGTGATAACTGCGTGGGCAGTGCGCGATAACTGCGTGGGCAGTGCACAACGCACTATAAAAGCGCCGCATGTACCATGCCGAATCACACTGCGCTGACTCCCATTTATACCAAATCCCACTTGCGGCGAATTTCACTTGCGCTGAGTCACACTTGCGCCGCAATGCATTGACGCGCGCATTATTACAGAGTTTTTTTCGGGCATTTGCTATATGACAAAAGCTCACAATAAGCACAAAAATAACGGGCGACCTCGGTCGTCCGTTATTTTTGTATGTATCCGATATTTAATTACATAATCCGTGTTCACTCGACATCTGTAACGGTCAGGCTGTCGCCGTCGACGGTGAATTTTACCTTCAACCCGGCAAAATCCATTCCGTAAACTCGGTCGCTGTCGTGCTGATACGACGGCCGCGGATCCTGAGCCAGCACATCGATGAGCGGCCCTCGCAGTTCGAGCGGCACGCGCCCGATCAGTTCCTCGGCGAAATCGACCTTCAGCAGTTTTCGCTCCGCCGACGCAGTAAATCCGCCCGACGCATCGGGATGGCTGTCGGTGTAAGCGAGGTACGGCTTGATGTCGAAAATCGGCGTGCCGTCCAAAATATCAACCCCCGAAACATATATCACCGGACCGTCGGGCGTGTCCGTTTCGACCCGTTGAATACGCACCGATGAAAGCCCGATGGCGTTTGGGCGAAAAGGCGAACGGGTGGCAAAAACACCGATTCGGCGGTTGCCGCCCAATCTCGGTGGGCGAACTGTCGGCGACCATGTCTCGCGCACCGCCTGTGAAAACTGCCATATCACCCACAGGTGCGAAAAATCCTCCAGCCCGCGCACCGCCTGTGCGTTGCGGTACTCTGGCTCGAAAATTATCCGTCCCGTCAGCGATTCGACCAGTCCGCTTTGACGCGGAATACCGAATTTTTCGGGAAAATCGGTGCGTATGCGCGCGATGACTTTCATGCTGTACTGTTCCATTTTTCGTCCGTTTTCCGCGTTCAGCCGCGCAGGTCATCGCCCACCGCGGTAATGTCCTTTTCAGCGGCGTATTTGTTGGCGGCGTTTTCGTTTCCGATGGTATTTTCGTTCGCGGCAACGTCCGTTCGTGCCATATCAACGCCGCTTTCGGCAATATTTTCATTTACCGGCGAACCGTCATGCGCTGTTTTTGCGTCAGCCGCACGATCCGCATTTTTATCCGCCTTTTTTTGCTCCTTTTCCTTGGCCGAAAGGCTGATAAGGCTGACTAAAAATATGACTATCATGCAGATGAAGATGATCAGCGCCGATGTCATACGAATACGGTTGACGGCACAGATGATCATATTCAGCGACGCCACCACAACGGCGGCGGCAGACAGCAGTAATGTCAGTTTTGCGGTTTTCATAGGCGTCCTCCTATTTTTTACGGTTCATTTTAATGCGGTCGGGGATTATCTCCGGCTCCTCGCGGCTGTTTTTGTAGTCGATAAAGAAACTGCGAATAATGTAGATTATCAGCGCAACACCGGCAAGTATGAGCAGGGCAATGAGCACGATCTCGGTCACGGTCATGATACCGAACGAGGATATGCCGCCCGACTTTTTCGGCACGCTGACGGTCGAAAATACGCTGTCGGCGGCGCGCTGCTCGTCGGCGGTCAGCCAGCCGTGCGCGTTGTAATAAACCAAGGAAATAAACCTGCCGCCCGACACGGTGACATACTGGATATAACAAAACGGAGCATCGGCGGGAACGCTGACCGCGAGCTTCAGATAGGTCAGTCCGTCGTGGGTTATCTTCTCCGACAGCAGTATTTCGTTGCCGTCACCGCAAATAACCTTTTTCATGGACTCAAGCGCCGCGTTCTGCCCCTCCTCCGACAGCGAGGACAGATCGCCCGTGCGGACGGAGAAATCGGACGACCAGCACTTCAAATGTATTTGCTTGGTGTTGTCGGAAACGGCGGCATACATAACGATATTTCCGCTGTTCATCGCTTTTCGCAGGCTTTCTGTCGAGTGGCCTATACTCTCGACAAAGTCGGCGTTTTTGGACAGGTTGGAGGAGGTCAGCACTGTGTATTCGTCAGGCAGCTCGACCGAAACTCCGCTGTCGGAATCGGTGTAGGGCTGCGCGGCGGCGGTAACACAAAACGCCGACACGAGCACTATGCAGGCGCAAAGCGCCGAAATGAGCTTTTTCACAGTGAGTGCGTCCCCTTTCAATCAGATTTGCCGCGTGGGCATCAAAGACCGTGCTGTATCCTTGCGGCGGTAAGCGTGTTTTGCATCAGCATGGATATGGTCATCGGGCCGACGCCGCCCGGAACGGGCGATATTGCCGACGCGACAGGCTCAACGGCGGCGAAATCGACGTCGCCGCACAGCTTTCCGTTCTCGTCGCGGTCGATGCCGACGTCGATAACCACGGCGCCCGGCTTGACCATGTCGGCGGTAACAAATTTCGGTCTGCCGACGGCGGCGATAAGTATGTCCGCTTCGCGGCAGATATCGGCCAGTCCGACCGATCGGCTGTGGCAAATCGTCACAGTCGCGTTTGCGTGCAGCATGAGCATTGCCATCGGTTTGCCTACGATGTTGGAGCGGCCGATTATAACACAGCGCTTGCCCTCGATAGGCAGATCGTAATGCTTTAGCATCTGCATAACGCCGGCAGGCGTGCAGGGCAGGAATGAATAGTCGCCGGTCATTATGCCGCCGACGTTGACGGGATGAAAAGCGTCGACATCCTTCATCGGTGAAATGGCGTTGATGACTGCTTTTTCGTCCAGATGGCGCGGCAGCGGAAGCTGGCACAGTATGCCGTTTATGTCGGCGCGCTCATTCAGAGTATGTATCAGGTCAAGCAAGGTGTCGATGTCGGTATCGGCAGGCAGTGCATACTCCTCGCTGAGCATACCCAGCTCGGCGCACGCCTTTTTCTTATTGTTTACATAGACACGGGACGCCGGATCGTCGCCGACGATTATTACCGCAAGTCCCGGCGTAACGCCGTGCTTTTTAAGCTCGGCAACCTGCTCGGCGATAGCGGCACGCGTGGCGGCAGAGACCGCCTTGCCGTCGATTATCATTGCCATTTTTTCATCATCCTTTTGAACTTTTTTGTTAAAAAGTCGGTTTTACTGTTTATCGGAACTGCCGTCATCAGCGGCAGTATCGCTGTCAGTGTCAGAATCGACAGAAGCGGTTGAATCGGTTAAGTCGGTATCGGCGTCTGCCGTTTCATCGGAGGCCTGTCCGTTGGGTTCCGTTTCGCCAGCCTGAGTTTCATCAGTGCTTTCAGCCGTTTTATCGGCATTTTCGGTGTTTTCAGCCGTTTTTTCATCGTAATCAGCCGTCTGAGCAATATTTTTAACCGTTTCATCGGTTTCAACATCGGCAGCGGCGGTTTCATCGGTTTCAGCAGTGCCGTCGGACTCAGTGGTTTCGGCGGACTCAGCGCTGTCGCTGTTTCCTATCACATCGTCGGCGTCCTCAAACAGCCATTTGTACTCGCCCTCCTCGGCGGCAATGCGCTTTGAGCGCTTAAGAAGCAGGAAGTAAAGGACAATTCCGGCAATGACAAGCACAAAGGACAGCACCTGCGACACGCGCAGTATGCCGATCATCAGGCTGTCGGTACGAAGTCCCTCGATAAAGAAGCGGACGGTGCCGTACCACACCATGTACAGGGTTATCAACTGGCCGTCAAATTTGCGATGGCGGCTGACGAGGTGCAGCAGCACAAAACCTGCCGCGCACAGCAGTGACTCATACAAAAAGCAGGGGTGAACGGGCGTGGTGCCGATACGGCTGCCGGTCATGCCGAAAATGCTTTCGGTGGTGGTTCCGTACGCCTCCTGATTGACGAAGTTGCCCCAGCGGCCGATCGCCTGCCCGATAAGCAGGCCGATCGCAGTAAGGTCAAACATTGCAAGCATGTTTACCTTTTTAATGCGGCACATTATCGCGCCGGTTGCAAATGCGCCGATGACACCACCGTAAATGGCGAGTCCTCCCTGACGCAGGGCGAATATCTCCGAAAAGCCGGAAAGCGGCTTGCCGTCAAATATGAGGTAATAGGCGCGCGCTCCTACGATCGCCATGATAAACGAAACGATAACGACGTCGAACATATTATCGGTATTGATACCGAATTTAGGCGCGCGGCGGAAGGCATAGATCATCGCGAGCAGAGTGCCGGTGGCGATGATCACGGCGTACCAGTAGATCGGAAAGCCGTCACCGATCGGCAGGGTGAACGCGACCGGATCAATGTGAAATGTGATGCCGAATATGGTGATATACGGCACAGTTGCAGTAGTCATAGCTGTTTAGACTTCCTTTCCTTACTCCGCGGGACGAATGACCGACAGAGCGGAGTATTCCTCATGAAGCTGATCTCTCAGGCATTGCTCGATATCGTCGACGGTCAGCGAGTTGAATACCTCCAGCTCGTCAAAAAGGCCGTCGCCGCTCATTGCAGCGCCGACAAGCGCCGACGCGACATTGTCAATTACATTATACTGCATAACCATTTGTCCGTAAAGACTGTTTTTGGCGCGCATAAAGTCGTCGGCGCCGATGCCATCGGTACGCAGCCGCTTTATCTCTGCTTTGATCTCGGCGGCAACGCGTTCGGGATCGGACGACTCGCCGTCGAATATCTCCGTTGCGTAGCCGAAGCCGTTAAAATACTCGGCCGAAAAGTTCTCGTTAACGAGACTCATATTTATGAGCCGCTCGTACAGCGGCGATGATTTGCCGCTGATGATCTCCAGCAATACGGATGTGGCAATGCGGTTTTTGAGGCTCTTTTCGGGCGTGTCGCACGCCTCCTTAAAGCCGAGGTTAAACATCGGCTGAGCCACCGACAATCTCTGCTCGACAAAGGACTTATTTATCTCGCGCGGCTCGTCATGCAGACCGCGTATGACCTTTTGTGACGGTTGGTCACCGAGCGTGCGGTCGACCTGCTCCAGTACGGCGTCGGCGTCGACGTTGCCGGCGATACACAGGAACATATTGGCCGGATTGTAAAAGGTGCGGTGGCAGTCGAAAAGCATATCTGCCGTTATTTCGGCTATCGACTCAACGGTGCCGGCGATGTCAATGCGGACGGGGTGGCGGCTGTACAGCGCGCACAGCAGGTTGAAAAACGCACGCCAGTTTGCCTCGTCGTCATACATCCGTATCTCCTGACCGATTATGCCCTGCTCCTTCTGCACCGTTTCGGCGGTAAAGTAGGGGTGGCGGACAAAATCCAGCAGTATGTCAAGATTTTCGCTGAAGCCAGAGGTGCAGGAAAAGAGGTAGCAGGTGCGGTCAAACGAAGTGTATGCGTTGGCATAAGCGCCTGTCGCGGCATACCGCTCAAACGCGCTGCCCTCCTCGCTCTCGAACAGCTTATGCTCGAGAAAATGCGCCGTTCCCTCGGGAATGGTGTGAAATTCGCTCTCGCCGTCAAGGCGGAATTTTGTATCAATGGAGCCGTACCGCGTGCCGAAAACGGCATATGCGGACGAGTAAAGCGGCTTTGAAAGTATATATATCCGCAGTCCTGAGGAATGGGTCGCCTCGACGTACTGCTCGTCCAGTTTATCGTTTTTTATCAGTCGTTTTTCAATCATTTGCCTGCCTCCTCACTGCCGAGCAGTCTGTAAACCGTGTCAAGTGTCAGTCCCTTTGCCATGCGGCAGATATCGTCGCGGCTGACCGCCCTGACCCGTTCGGCGACCTCGTCGGGCGTAGGCACATCGGGTTCAAAAAAGCGGTCGGCGTACCAGCGGTCGGTCACCGACTGGGAGTCGCCGATCGAGCGCAGCGAATCGCACAGCGACAGCTTTGATGCCGCGAGATCGGCGTCGGAAAAATCGCCGTTTTTCAGCACATCAAGCTGACGCAGCACCTCGTCGAGCGTTTTTTGCATGTTGTCAAATTCAACGCCGCTGTCGACCATCAACCATCCCTTGCGGCGGTTGGAACGGGCGGCACAGTAGTAGCACAGGCTGAGCTTTTCGCGCACATTGGTGAAAAGGAGGCTGTACGCACCGCCGCCGAACAGGTCGGAGAGTACCATCAGCTCGTAGTTGCCGTTTGCCGCCGTCTCGCTCTGGCGGAAGCCGAGCACAAGCTTGCCCTGCTTGACCGGCAAACGGTCGGAAATCTCAGACACGGTCGCTTTTGCCGGGCTGTTAACGGGTTCGGTGGGCTGTATCGGGCGGCGCGAAAAGGCGGCAAAACCGTCGGCAAACACGTCGAAAATAGCGTCGTTCGGCTCGCTCGCAAGATATGCCACGCGCACCTGCGCCGTTTCCATCACGCGTCGCCATGCGGCGTAAAGCGACCCGCGCGTAGTTTGAGTCAGCTTTTCACGGCTGCCGTAGCGCGGCAGTCCGCCGGCTTCACCGCGGCAAAGCTCCTGCTCACACCGCTGAACGGCATAGGAGCGCTTATTGTTTATCTCGCTGTCGATGCGCTCAAGCTGAAGCCGCTTTTCCTTGTCAAAATTGGCGGCATCGAAGCCGTCCCCGTCGGTCAGCGGCTCAAAAATCAGCGAGTGCAACAGTCGGGCGCACTCAACGGCAAGATCGGCGCCGTCGGGCACAAATTTGTTTTCGACACAGCGTATCGACAGGCGCAAAACCTGCATATCGCCCATTTTGTCACACTCCGCGCCGAGCACCGCGCCGTACAGATCGTCCAACCGACAGCTTAGCATGCGGCTGGTTGGGTAGCGCTTGCCGCAACCGCTGAGCATAAACGGCAGCAGCGCGTTTTCGGCGGCCGTTTCGGCACTCATCGGCAGGTAAAAGCAGACCGACAGTCTTGCTGTTTTGAATCGGTCGGTCGGGATAAAACATCCGGTCACGCCGTCGCACAGGACGGCAGTTTTAATATCGGTCATGTTCAGTCTCCGTTTCGTTGAATATATGATGTTCCGTTTAGAATTAAATAACAGTTATACTTTTTTATTATACCATATATGTGCGCCGCACGCCATAAAATATTGTGATTTTTTTGTATCATATGTGAATAATGTTCACATATCGTTTTTTTTGGCCGCACTTGAACGCAAAAAAATCGCTCCGTCGGCAATATTCTTACATTCGTAAGATGCCGTGCGGAGCGTTTCGTTTTTCGTGTTTTGCGTTTATTTTATGGCGCAGATTCTCAGCTGCGGTCAGCTAACCCTTTGGTTGGAAACAAAGATGTATTCGTTGCCGAACTCGGCGAGAGTAACCTTGTACTCATACCCAAGATCGCCGTCGTAGCGCAGGCTCACCTTGCCGTCCGCGGTTCTTTTGCCGGATTTCATTTTATACTCGCAGTAATTCGAGTCGCCGTGGTTGTAATAATAGGCATCGTAGTCGGCGAGGTAGACCGTGCCGTCCAGTCCGAGCTTGATAGTATCGTCAAGCGAAATGCCGGCGTAGCGGTTGAGCATTTGGTTCATCGCGTCGACAGGCACCTTTATCACATCGAGCAGTTCATCTGTGCCAAGCGCCGATTTCAACTGCTTGCGTTCGTCCTCGGTCACGTCGTAGGTATTGCCGACGCCGTCATAAAAGAGATTGTACAGATTAATGTTTTTGGTTGTACCGTATTCACTGGTGAGGAATTTGTTGCGCATATTGAACTGCTCTCCGCCGAAGAACTCGGTGTTAAAGCGGTTCAGCTCGTCGACGGTAAGATCGACGACCGCCGCCGACACAACGGAGGAGCTGTCGGGAAGCGATGTTTGCCCGTCATTAACCGGGTCGCAGGATACAAAGCTTGATGCAATGCATACCGCTGCCGCAACTACGGCGACGATTTTTGCAATTTTCATCACAAATCACCTTTTTTATTAAAATATCGGTGGTCATGTCAGCTTAGTTTGCCGCCGTTGCAGTGCGGACAGCCGACTCAGTTTTTGCGTGCTGTGATGCCGCCGCACGGTTGCCGCGCGTCATCTGAGCAGACGCAGTCACTGACTTCGGCGGAGCTGCAAACACGGTTGTCGGCACGGTCACAGTCATAATCACGGGCACAGCCGTCGGAGCAATCAAAGCCATTGTCACGCGCTCGGTTGCAGGTGCGGTCATGGTCGTAGGCACTATCATAGACATTGCCACGAACTCGGCCGTCGGCGCAGTTATCGGCGCTACCACAACAGCGATCACAGCCATGGTCACGGGTGCGGCCGTCGGCGCAGGCGCATTTGGACATTTCGCCGCGCGACGCACAGCCGGAGCAGCCTACACAGCCGCCCTTCTTTTTCTGCCGCACAAGATAAAGCACCGCGGCAACAAACCACGCAGCGAGCAGTGCAAGCAGAATATAATCAACCGCGCTCATTAGATAAACCACCTATCATTATAATATCATATGCCGCAGACAATGTAAATAATTAACTGATTGCTCAATCGCCGTATTGCGGATATCCATGCCGTGCGTGCCGCAGGCACAAAATCTTCCTCGGTGCCTTGCGCGCCGCTTGCCTCATTTGTCAAAAGGGGCTGTCGGTTATGTTTGAATAAAATATTTCTTTTTACAATGATATATTCTCAAAAAACGGAAATTATCGAGTAAACCGTGAACGAAACGATCCATGCGATCGCACATTGCAGTACGACGATACCTACAGTGCGCCACCGCGATTTCAATTCGCGGTTGATGGTGGCGACGGCGGCAACGCAGGGCGTATACAGCAGGGAGAACAGCAAAAAGCTGACAGCCGTTGCCGGCGTAAATATCGACGCAACGGTCTCGCCCTTTGCCATAAGCACCTCCATCGTGCTGACCACCGCTTCCTTAGCGGTGAAGCCGGTTATCAGCGATGTCGGAACGCGCCAGTCGTCAAATCCGAGCGGTCGGAAAATCGGTGAAATGACCTTTCCGATTCCGGCGAGCAGGCTGTCATTGACGTCGCTGACCAAATTCAGACGAGCGTCAAAGTTTTGCAACAGCCAAATGATTATCGTGGCGACGAATATCACCGTAAACGCCTTCATCAGAAAGTCCTTTGCCTTTTCCCACAGCAGCAGGGCGACGCTTTTCGCCGACGGCAAACGGTAATTCGGCAACTCCATAACGAACGGGATCGGCTTGCCGCGGAAAAAGGTTTTATTGCATATCAGGGCGACTATGATACCTATAATTATGCCGGTAAGGTACAGTCCGATCATCACAAGCGGCGCATAATCCGGGAAGAAAGCGGCGGTGAACACGGCATAAATGGGTATTTTCGCCGAACAGCTTATAAACGGAATGAGCATGACTGTCAGCTTGTGATCGCGGTCGCTTGACAGCGTGCGCGCAGACATTATCGCCGGCACGGAGCAGCCAAAGCCGATCAGCATCGGCACAAAGCTGCGGCCGGACAAGCCGATCTTTCGCAGCAGCTTATCCATTACGAACGCGACACGCGCCATGTAGCCGGTATCCTCCAGTATCGAGAGAAAGAAAAACAGCACGACGATGACCGGCAAAAAGCTCAGCACGCTGCCAACTCCGGCGAAAACGCCGTCAATGATAAGCGAATGAATGACGGGGTTGATCCCGTAGGCGGTCAGACCCCTGTCAGCCAGTCCCGTCAGCGAGTCGATGCCAAGCTCCATCAGGTTGCTAAGCCATGCGCCGATGACGTTGAATGTCAGAAAAAATATCAGAAGCATTATGGCGATGAATATCGGGAAGGCGGTAAATTTGCCGGTGAGGATGCGGTCGATCTTCACAGAACGGGCGTGTTCCTTTGACTCATGGCATTTTTTGACCGACTCGTCACACACCGATTCAATGAACTCATACCGCATATCGGCAATGGCGGCGTTGCGGTCCATGCCGTGCTCGATCTCCATCTCCACCACCGAGTGCTCGATAAGCTCCAGCTCATTTTGACTCAGTTCCAGACGGTCGATGATATTTTTATCGCCCTCGATCGCCTTTGTAACGGCGAAGCGGCGCGACAGTCCCGCGGCGTCGGCGTGATCCTCGATAATATGCGACACGCCGTGGATACAACGGTGTACCGCTCCCGGACGGCAAAAGTCGTAGACGGTCGGCACCTGTTTTCGCTTGGCGACGTCCACTATCGCACCGACAAGCTCGGTTATGCCTTCGTTTTTCGCCGCCGAAATGGGTACGACGGGAATACCGAGCAGCTCGGACATTTTTCCGATGTCGACCGTGCCGCCGTTGTTCCTCACCTCGTCCATCATGTTGAGAGCCAGCACCATCGGAACGCGCATTTCAATGAGCTGAAGCGTGAGATAAAGATTGCGCTCAATGTTGGTCGCGTCCACGATGTTGATGATACCATCAGGTCGTTCATCCCTTAAAAACGCACTGGCAACACGCTCCTCACCAGAATATGGAAAGAGAGAATACAGGCCCGGCAAGTCGGTGATCGTGACCTCAGGATAACTGCGGATGCTGCCGTCCCGACGCTCCACAGTCACGCCGGGGAAGTTTCCAACGTGCTGGTTCGCGCCTGTCAGCTGATTGAACAGCGTTGTTTTTCCGCAGTTCTGATTTCCTGCAAGAGCAAATGTAAGCGGTGCGCCTTTTTCAAGCACTATCCCGTGTTTCAGATGCAGCTTCTCGTATTTGGCAAATTCTCCGACGCCTGGGTGAGGCGTGTCGTTTCGTCTTGATCCTGCGGCTTTAAGGGGGCTGTCTTTCTTATGTACGTTTTTTACAGTGACCTTGCGAGCCTCCTCAAGCCTCAGGGTAAGCTCGTATCCACGCACCTCAAACTGCACCGGGTCGCCCATAGGTGCGACCTTCTGCAAGGTTATTTCAGCATCGGGTGTAAGTCCCATATCAAGCAGGTGGTGACGTAAGGCTCCGCTTCCGCCGACCGTTTCAATATATGCGCTTTCTCCCGGTTTTAATTCATCCATTGTCATTTTGACAAGACCTCCGTAAACATTATGCTCTGTTCCGATTAATTCTGTAATCTGTATGTTTCAGGCGTAATTCAGCACTTTCGCAGGCTTAAATATAACCTGTCAGAACAAAACCGACAGGTTTTAATATCTGCGTTTTTACTGCGACAGAACAAAATGTTAAAATACTGCGGCTGTTAGATATAGCTAATCCAGCCCGATTTAAGTATATCACGGTAAAACGGTGTAGTCAAGAAAAAAATGGTTAGAAGCAGCTAACCAAACGGCTTTGTTATGCGGAATTACGGGCTTAACCCGTGCGGAACATTACGGTTTTCGATGCGAAAATTTTATATTCAGCGATGAACCGGTTATGTTGTGATTTCGAAAGCGGTTTATCCGGGAACGAATTGAAGGTTTTATATTCACGGATATAATCGCAGGCATTTAACATTGCAAGATAAGTGACTTATGCCGTAGAATACAGTATTACTGCGGAAAAGTATCTGCGTTTCCGGACAGGCTCAGTTATGAAGACCATAAGTATAGATAACAATGTCAGCCAAAATAATACGGCTGCCGCAAGATACGACAGCCGTAACAATATTTACTTTTTTGCAAGCTCGTATGCTCTTGCGGTACAAGCCTTACAGCATTCATCGACCGTATCTGTGAGCTTACCCTCATACAGCTTGTCAAGACCTGCTATAGTCGTTCCTCCCGGAGAAGAAACCTGCTTTATAAGCTCGTCTACCGTCATGCCCGAATCTGTAAGCATCTTTGCCGAGCCGACAAGCGACTGTGCAAACAGCTTGAGTGCCGCATCGGGATCAATGTCTACGCTCTTTGCGTAATCTACGAAGCCTTTTGCAAAAAGATAGATGAAAGCGGGAGAACTGCCGTTTACGGCAATTATTTCTTTCATCTTGTTTATCGGCACTTCCTCTGCGATACCGCAGCTTTCGATAACCGACTTTGCAAAAGCAAATTCTTCATCGGTCACACCGTCCGCTCTTGATATTGCGCTTGCGCCAAGACCGAGCATCATAGGGGTGTTCGGCATAACAAGCACCACCTTTGCGCTCAGTATTGTATGACTGCGGATAAAATCCTCGGATATTCCCGCACAGATAGAGATTATTACTTTATCGTGCGTTACTTCCCCTGCGACAGTGTCAAGCACTCCGCCCAGCACCTGCGGCTTTACCGCAAGCAGTATGTAATCGCACTTTTTAACAAGTTCACATTCGCTCTTGCAGGGCTTTACTCCGAATGCCGAAAGTGCTTCAAGCTTTGCCGTATCCTTATCATACGCCGAAACGCTTATCTGCATATCCGATGAGCAGATGCCACGCATTATCGCACTGCCCATATTACCTGCGCCTAAAAATCCAAGTTCAGTCATACTAAGTCCTCTTTTCTTGTATCAAGCCGAGCGTTTTTCTCTGAATGCCGCACGATATGCCACCATAACAGGATAAAGCACCAGCAGAAGTATGAATACCTCTATAGGCAGCATCGTGAGATTTTTTACTATTCGTGTCGTTATCTTTACCCAGAATACCTCCGGTGCAAAGTAGCCCATTATCACCATTGCAATTGTATTCAGGAACACATTGCAGAAAAGATTGACGCAGAACTTCGCCATAAATATTCTGAACACCTGAAAGCCGTTTGTCTTGAGTCCGCCGAAAAATGCGGATCTGCTTGAAAAATCGAGCTTCACGGGATTAAGTCCGTACAGGAATATGCCATAAATTACAGCACCTGCGACTTCGACCAGTGTGAATATCGGTGAAAACGCACCGGTAGGCTTTACAAGAAAGCCTATTACATCGGTGACAACGCCTGCAAGTCCTGCCACAACAGGACCGTACAGCATACCGATAGCCGCAAGGCCTACAAATGCAAAGCTGATTTTCAGCGTTTCGCTCGGCATGATCATTACGAATTTCAGTGCTACCGAAACACCGATAAGAAGCGCCGTTACTGTAAGGCAACGAATAGATTTCAGTTCCTCGAACGACTTTTTGAAATTACGAAAAAACGCCATATTTACCTCCTCAATGACGCAAGCTGACGCAATCGCATAATGCGGGATAAATACGGCGACGAGCGCCGT